>JBAYTV010000162.1:0-4643 GCA_041675405.1 Sideroxydans sp.
ATCACAGAGGGGAAAAATCGGTTATCACGAAATTGTGCTCCACCTTTGGGGTGAGCCGGCAATCATGGAAGAACCGCTCCTTTCTCTGTGTCCTCTGTGGCTTGATTTAGGGTTTGACGGGAATATAAAACACAAAGGCCTCGCAGTTCATTCTGCGAGGCCTTTTGTTTGATGCTGGGGTGATTACTTCAGGATGTAAGCGACCATCGCCTTGATGTCTTCATCGCTAGCCTTAGCGGGTGTCGCTGGCATCGCCATCGAACCGAACGCGCCAGAACCACCTTTGCGAACTTTGGCGGCCAACTTAGCAGCAGCAGTCGCATCGCCTTTATATTTCTCAGCGATCGCTTTGATGCTTGGGCCAACAGTCTTCTTCTCGGCATGATGGCAAGTGCCACAATTGTTCTTTTTCATCAAAGCCGCGCCATCATCGGCCATTGCAGCATTGGAAAGCAAAAGGCCCGCAGTCAGCATCAATACGTGTTGCACTCTCATGGTGATACTCCTTTTCTTCGTTAAACAAAACCGTTGCGAACATTCTACGCCCTAAAACGTGCCGTGTTCACTTTGGTTGACGAGTAACCGAGTATTTGGGTCGGACGTGTCCGCAGTGTTACCATTCGCGCGGATTTTTTTGTAAGGAACGAGACATGGCGGGACATAGTAAATGGGCGAACATCCAACACCGCAAAGGTGCGCAGGATGCCAAGCGGGGCAAGATATTCACACGCTTGATCAAAGAGATCACCGTGGCGGCGAAACTGGGCGGGAGTGATCCCGATATCAATCCGCGACTACGCTTGGCGATGGAAAGAGCCTACGACCAGAACATGCCCAAGGACAACGTCGAGCGCGCCATCAAACGCGGTGCCGGCGAATTGGATGGCGCCGACTACATGGAGTTGCGCTACGAGGGCTACGGCATCAACGGCGCGGCAGTGATGGTTGACTGCATGACCGACAACAAGACGCGCACGGTGGCCGATGTGCGCCACGCCTTCACCAAATATGGCGGCAACCTCGGCACCGACGGGTCGGTCGCCTTCCTGTTCAAACACTGCGGATACATGGTCTTCGCGCCAGGGGTCGATGAGAGTGCCTTGATGGAAGTGGCGATTAATGCGGGTGCGGAAGACATCATCAATAACGACGACGGCAGTATCGAAGTCATCACCGCGCCGTTTGAGTTCGTGAATGTGAAGCAGCGTCTGGAAGCGGCCGGCTTCAAGCCCGAGATGGGCGAAGTCACCATGCGACCTGAGAACGAGGTGTGCTTCACGGGTGACGATGCGGTGAAGATGCAGAAGCTGTTGGATGCATTGGAAGATTGTGACGACGTGCAAGAGGTCTATACCACGGCGGTAATTGAAAGTCAGGATTGAGGAATGAGAAGCAGGATTGAGGATTTAGGATTGAGGATTTGGGCGTAGTTTGCTACCCGATGCACTATGCCGCCTAACTCAATCCTCAATCCTAAATCCTCAATCCGAATTCTTGGTATCGACCCCGGCCTGCGTATCACTGGTTTTGGCGTGATAGACAAGGAAGGTCAGCAACTGCATTACGTCGCTAGCGGTTGCATCAAGACGCCCGATGGTGAATTGCCGGAGCGATTGAAAGTCATCTTGAGTGGGCTGGGCGAGGTCATCGCACAGCATCAACCGCAACAGGTCGCTATCGAAAAGGTGTTTGTGAACGTGAATCCGCAATCTACTTTGTTGCTGGGGCAGGCGCGCGGGGCCGCCATCTGTGCGGCGGTGCAGGCGAATCTGCCCGTGGCGGAATACACGGCGTTGCAGGTGAAGCAGGCGGTGGTGGGCAATGGGCATGCAGATAAAGAGCAGGTGCAGGCGATGGTGGTGAGATTGCTGAAGTTGTCGGGCACACCCAGCGCAGATGCGGCGGATGCGTTGGCAGGTGCCATCTGCCACGCCCACAGCGGCATGGGGCTTGGCGCGCTGGCGACCAAGGGATTTCGCGTCAAAGGCGGGAGATTGGTGTGATTCATGCCTCTATAGATTTTGTCATTCCCGCCTACGCGGGAATGACGGAGTAATCAGAGATGCGTGTTTTGGAGCCGACAGTTGCCGCGTTTTCCAATCCTGTTGCTCGTTATTTTGCGGCGACCCGTCCGGCGTTCATCACGGCAAGTCTGATGGCGGCCTTGCTTGGACTGGCTGTGGCGTGGCATGCCGCACTTGATTTCGATGTGATGCTGGCAGTCGTCACGGTGTTTTTCGCGCTGTTGGCACACGCTGGTGTGAACGTGCTCAACGACTATTACGATGCGCTGAACGGTACGGATGCGCACAACGTGGAGCGTATCTTTCCATTCACGGGCGGCAGCCGCTTCATCCAGAACGGTGTGCTGACCTTGGCGCAGACACGCAATTTTGGTTTTGCCTTGTTGGCAGGGGTGGCGTTGGCAGGGTTGTGGTTGATGTCGCGTTCGGCACCTCAATTGCTGTATGTGGGGCTGGTAGGTTTATTCATTGGTTGGGCTTATTCGGCGACTCCGTTCAGGTTGAATAGTCGTGGCTGGGGTGAGTTGTGTGTGACGGCGGGGATATTGTCTATCACAGTGGGAACCTATTTCGTGCAGAGCAAGCACTACGATTTAGCTCCGTTTGTGGCGGGATTGTCCTATGCGCTATTGACGATGAATCTGCTCTACATCAACCAGTTCCCCGATCGCACAGCTGACACGGCGGCAGGCAAGTTACATTGGGTCGCACGATTGGATGTGCAGCATGCGCGTTGGGGATATGTGCTGATCGTGGCTTTGGCTTATCTATGGTTGCTGCTGAGTGTGGCGCTAGCTTGGTTGCCGTCACTGTCGTTATTGGCACTGCTTGCTTTGCCTTTGAGTGTGAAGGCGGCGCGCTCGTTGTTGCGACACGCGGCACAGCCGCAGTTGTTAGGTGAGGCCATCAAACAAACTATCGCTGCGATGATGGTGCATGGCGCCCTGTTATCGCTGGCATTGATATTGAGTAAGGGAAGCACATGATCGGAAGATTGAGCGGCACATTGCTGGAAAAGAACCCACCGCAGATCGTGCTGGATGTGCAGGGCGT
This sequence comes from Sideroxydans sp., assembly GCA_041675405.1. Lineage (GTDB taxonomy): Bacteria > Pseudomonadota > Gammaproteobacteria > Burkholderiales > Gallionellaceae > Sideroxyarcus. Next base: position 3,078 of record JBAYTV010000162.1, read on the forward strand.
GGGTTACGAAGTGGACGTACCTATGAGTACGTTCTATAACCTGCCTGCGCTCAATGAGAAGGTGGTGCTACACACGCAACTCATCGTGCGTGAAGACGCACATCTGTTATTTGGTTTCTTGACACACGAAGAGCGCATCGCTTTTCGGCAGTTGCTCAAGATCAGCGGTGTGGGCCCCAAGCTGGCGCTCTCAGTGTTGTCTGGCTTGAGCATCGCCGACCTTGTGGCGGCGGTGGCGAACAAGGATGCGAATAGACTCACCAAGATTCCCGGTGTGGGCAAGAAGACCGCCGAGCGACTGTTGCTGGAGTTGCAGGGTAAATTCACGGTGAGTGGCGTAGGTGCTGCACAAGGCGCGGCAGTCGCGTCGTCCAGCAACGACATCATCAACGCCTTGCTTGCCTTGGGCTACAACGAGAAAGAGGCGGATTGGGCGGCGAAGCAATTACCCAAGGATGCGGATGTCTCGGGCGGCATCCGCCAAGCGCTTAAGTTATTATCCAAGACATGATCAAACACGACGACCTGACCGCTGAGCCGCGCATCATCTCTGCCGCTCCCGCTTCGCAGCAGGAGGAGGCATTGGAGCGTGCGTTGCGTCCCAAACAGCTTGATGAATACGTGGGGCAGGAGAAGATACGCGGGCAGTTGGAGATATTCATCCAAGCGGCAAAGATGCGCCAAGAACCGCTCGACCATGTGTTGCTGTTCGGCCCGCCGGGATTGGGCAAGACGACCTTGGCGCAGATCATCGCGCGCGAGATGGGAGTGAACATTCGCCATACCTCGGGGCCGGTGCTGGAGCGTGCAGGCGACCTTGCCGCCTTGTTGACCAATCTCGAACCCAACGATGTGTTGTTCATCGACGAGATACATCGCTTGTCACCTGTCGTCGAAGAGATCCTATATCCGGCGCTGGAGGACTACCAGATCGACATCATGATCGGCGAAGGACCGGGTGCGCGCTCGGTGAAGATCGATCTGCCGCCGTTCACCTTGGTCGGCGCGACAACGCGCGCGGGCATGCTCACCAATCCTTTGCGCGACCGCTTCGGCATCGTGGCGCGGCTGGAGTTCTACACCGCGCAAGAATTGCAGCGCATCGTCACGCGTTCGTCCGGTTTGTTGGAATTGCCCATCTCGCAAGATGGCGCATTGGAGATCGCCAAGCGATCGCGCGGCACACCGCGCATCGCTAACCGTTTGCTGAGACGCGTGCGCGATTTCGCCGATGTGAAGGCTGACGGCAACGCCACCCGTGAAGTGGCAGACGCCGCTCTGACCATGTTGGACGTGGATTCCAAAGGATTGGATGTGATGGACAGGAAGTTGTTGCAGACCGTCATCGAGAAGTTCATGGGCGGCCCGGTGGGTGTGGACAATCTTGCCGCCGCCATCGGCGAAGAGCGCGACACCATAGAAGATGTGCTCGAACCCTATCTCATCCAACAAGGCTATCTGCAACGTACACCACGTGGTCGTATCGCCACGGCCAACGCCTACCAACATTTCGGTTTGATCCAACCGCGCAGCACAATCAACAGCAAGGAGCTGTGGGATGAGTAA
>JBAYTV010000163.1:0-4626 GCA_041675405.1 Sideroxydans sp.
ACGCCAATCCCCAATTCCTCGCCACCTCTGCTCACGTCGATGAGGCCGCCGTCAAGCCGTTGCCGAACTCGCGTAAGGTCTATGTGCAAGGTTCGCGTCCCGACATCCAAGTGCCGATGCGCGAGATCTCCCAGGACGAGACACCCGCCAGCATGGGTGCGGAAGTGAACCCTCCCGTTTATGTGTACGACTGTTCCGGCCCATACACCGACCCTGCGGTAAAGATCGATATCCGCTCCGGTTTGGCCGAGATGCGCGCAGGCTGGATCGCCGAGCGTGACGACACCGAAGCCTTGCCGCACCTCACTTCCGAATATGGCCGCCAGCGTTCCCACGATCCCGCGCTGGCTGAAATGCGTTTCAACCTGCAACACACACCGCGCAAAGCCAAAGCGGGCAAGAATGTGACGCAGATGCACTACGCGCGCCAAGGCATCATCACACCCGAGATGGAATACATCGCCATCCGCGAAAATCAAAAAGTGGATGGCATGAGCGAGATGATGTTGAAACAACATGCGGGCGAGAATTTCGGCAAGGCGATGCCGAAGAAGATCACGCCCGAGTTCGTGCGTGCCGAAGTGGCGGCTGGACGCGCTGTCATCACCACCAATATCAATCACCCCGAATGTGAGCCGATGATCATCGGGCGTAACTTCTTGGTGAAGGTCAACGCCAACATCGGTAACTCTGCGCTGGGCTCTAGCATCCAAGAAGAAGTGGAGAAGATGACCTGGGCCATCCGTTGGGGCGGCGACACCGTGATGGACTTGAGTACGGGCAAGAACATCCATGAGACACGCGAGTGGATCATTCGCAACTCGCCTGTACCCATAGGCACTGTGCCCATCTACCAAGCGCTGGAAAAAGTGAACGGCAAGGCGGAAGACCTGACGTGGGAGATCTTCAAAGACACGCTGATCGAACAAGCCGAACAGGGCGTCGACTACTTCACCATCCATGCTGGCGTGCTGCTGCGTTACGTGCCGATGACGGCGAACCGCATGACCGGTATCGTGTCGCGCGGCGGTTCCATCATGGCAAAGTGGTGCCTCGCGCATCACAAAGAGAACTTCCTCTACACGCATTTCGAAGAGATCTGCGAGATCATGAAGGCGTACGACGTCACCTTCTCGCTGGGCGATGGCCTGCGTCCTGGCTCCATCTATGATGCCAACGACGAAGCTCAACTGGGTGAATTGAAGACGCTGGGCGAACTCACGCAAGTGGCGTGGAAACATGAAGTGCAGGTGATGATCGAAGGCCCTGGCCACGTGCCGATGCACATGATCAAAGAGAACATGGACCTGCAATTGAAGTGGTGCCACGAAGCGCCGTTCTATACGCTCGGCCCGCTCACCCAAGACATCGCCCCCGGCTACGACCACATCACTTCTGCCATCGGTGCGGCGATGATCGGTTGGTTCGGCACGGCCATGTTGTGCTACGTCACGCCCAAGGAACACTTGGGCTTGCCGAATAAAGCCGACGTGAAGGAAGGCATCATTACTTACAAGATCGCCGCCCACGCCGCCGACCTCGCCAAGGGTCACCCCGGTGCGCAAGTACGCGACAACGCCATGAGCAAGGCGCGTTTCGAGTTCCGCTGGGAAGACCAGTTCAACCTCGGCCTCGACCCCGACCGTGCACGTGAGTTCCACGACGAGACCTTGCCCAAAGAGTCCGCCAAGATCGCCCACTTCTGCTCCATGTGCGGCCCGCATTTCTGCTCCATGAAGATCAGCCAAGACGTGCGCGACTTCGCGGCGAAGGAAGGTTTGTCCGAGCAGATGGCTTTGGAAAAAGGTATGCAAGTGAAGTCCATCGAGTTCGTGAAGCAGGGTGCCGAGGTCTATCACAAGGCATGATTTCGGCATTTCTATTTGGCCGTTCGTGGTGAGCCTGTCGAACCACCTCGCTGTAACACAAAACCCTTCGACAAGCTCAGGGCGAACGGGCTGGAACGGAACTTGTCGTCCAGATTGTGGTGCATGTTGCATCGCGCCTTCCATCACCTCTCCTCTGCCGGGGATGCCTCAAGGCAAACCTGCTGGTGTGAGATGCGCACAACTGCTGGATGACGAGCGTTGTGCAGTGTTCGGCAAACCTGAACGACCAACCTTCTGTGGCGGACTGCGACCTTCAAACGAGATGTGCGGTGAATCACGTGAGCAGGCGATGCAGTGGCTATCAAGCTTGGAGCTTGCCACGCGACCCTCGGTATAATCGCACCATGTCAAGCAGTCATTCGTTGCTCCCTTCGTCCGAGGTCACCTCAGATTCGCCCTGTAGCGGTCATTGCACGACCGTGTTGGGTGACGACGTGTGCCGCAGCTGTCATCGCACCTTTGAAGAGATCACGCGTTGGGTAGAGATGAATGACGCTGAACGCTGTGCAGTGAACCAACGTATCGCAATTCTAAAAACTACTGGATTCCCGCCTACGCGGGAATGACGAACTCATGGACATCATCCTGTTACTCAAAGCCGCCATCCTTGGCGTGGTCGAAGGTCTGACCGAGTTCCTGCCTATCTCTTCCACGGGTCACCTCATCATCCTGGGTGACTTGATGGGTTACAACAACGAGACCAGCAAGGTGTTCAAGATCGTGATCCAACTCGCGGCCATCCTTGCGGTGTGCTGGGATTACCGTGAGCGACTCACCAAGATGGTGGTGGGACTGTCTAGCGATGCACCTTCGCAACGTTTCGCCTCGCTGTTATTCATTGGGTTCTTACCTGCGGCGGCACTTGGTTTGATGTTTCACTCCACCATCAAAGCACTGTTGTTCAACCCGATCACCGTCGCCACGGCGCTGATCGTGGGTGGCTTCATCATCTTGTATGTGGAACGTCGCGCTTACCACCCAACCATCAACTCGGTGGATGAGATGCGCTGGCAAGATGCGCTCAAGGTGGGCTTCGCGCAGGCGCTGGCGATGATCCCCGGCACATCACGCTCGGGAGCGACCATCATGGGTGGTTTGATCTTCGGGATGTCGCGCAAGACCGCAGCCGAGTTCTCGTTCTTCCTGGCCATCCCGACCATGTTCGCCGCCACGGCTTACGATCTGTACAAGAACTGGGAGCTACTGCACGCCTCTGACCTACCTGTGTTCGCAGTGGGTTTCGTGACATCGTTCATCGCCGCGATGTGGGCAGTGAAGACTTTCATCCGCTTCATCTCCAACCACACCTTCGTGGTGTTCGCGTGGTATCGCATCGTGTTCGGTTTGATCGTGTTACTCACTGCCTACACGGGTGTAGTGAGTTGGTCGGCTGCATAAAAACCCGCTGCAGGAGCGGACTTTTTTGAGCCTCTGAGATTCAACTCTGTTCCCAAGGCAAGCCCGCCTTACGCCAGCCATTTGCTACACCGCGTTGATTGCCGCTGTTCTTATCGCCCTCGAAACCTTCCAGAATGTTGTAGCAATCGGCAAATCCTGCTTGCGTTGCTACCACGGCGGCGGCGTGTGAGCGATGGGCACTACGACACAGGAATAACACTAGTGATTCCTTATCGACCTGCTGCTCCAATGCTGCCATGAAATTAGGGTTCGGCTTCATACTGGGATAGCTCAGCCATTCGATCTCGACAGCACCCGGCACGCGCCCGACCCAGTCGATCTCGGCACGTGTCCGCACATCGACCAGCTTTGCGCCCGGCGCACTTTGCAATATCTCGTAGGCTTCGCTCGGCAATATTGCCCCTTCATAAGGTAAGTTCGCTTCCTTCGCACGCTGTTGCGCTTTGCTCAATATCTCTGTGATCTTTCCCATGTTGTTCTCTCAATTTATATTAGGTTCGATGCGGCGATGTTATCCTGCGCACTCGTTTGCATACTATCCCAACAGCAATGGAAAATCATACACACGCACACGGGCATAACCATTCGCACGATAAATCCGCTGCATTTGAACCGATGCATCCAGCTCGTTTCGCTGCCGCACGCAAGAGTACGTGGGTCAGTATCTTCATCAACCTGATATTGACTATCTTGCAGGTGTTGGCAGGTTTCTTCGGCAAGTCGCAATCCCTGATGGCAGACGGTCTGCATTCTTTTGCCGACTTGCTGTCCGACGTGTTGGTGCTGTTCGCGAACCGGCACGGCAACAAGCATGCGGATGCGAACCACCCTTACGGTCATGCGCGTATCGAGACAGCCGCCTCCCTCATCCTCGGCGCCAGTTTGGCGGCACTCGGTATCGGCCTGCTCATCGCCGCGGGTATGCGACTGCAACATCCAGAACAGGTGCAGGCCGTGCACCCATTCACCCTATGGGTCGCCCTCTTCGCGCTGGCCGCGAAAGAAGGCATGTTCCGTTACATGTTGGCCGTGGCTCAACGTGTGCGTTCGCAGATGTTGGTGGCGAATGCTTGGCACGCGCGCTCGGATGCGGCTTCTTCACTGGTGGTGGTCGTAGGTATCGTCGGCAATCTGTTGGGTTACACCTTCCTCGATTTGGTCGCGGCAGGCGTCGTTGGCGTGATGATTGCCTACATGGGTATCCAGTTCGCGCGTGATGCCTTGCTGGAACTGGTGGACACCGGATTGGATGAGGAAGAGGTGCGCGCCATCCGCAATACGCTCAAAGCCGTACCGGGAGTCATCGGTCTGCACGATC
>JBAYTV010000164.1:0-4621 GCA_041675405.1 Sideroxydans sp.
AAAACACAGGCAATTCTTTGATGGATTGAAACGCCAGTTGGATGACGCAGGTTATGTTTGCTCGGAGCGGCTAATAAATGCGATTGAATATGGAGCGCCTCAAGATCGTGAGCGAATCATTCTTTTCGGTGTCCGCCAGCCACAAGCAAAGAAAAATTTGCCGAAATTCGACTGGCTTTCTCATACGTTGTTTCCAGAAGGAATGGCATTTAGCCAGCCGTGGCCGGAGTCTCAACCTATTTCGATCAAACGTGCTCAGCCCAAGCGGATACAAGTGGAGCTGACCATTCAGTATTGGTTTGAGAAAAATGATGTTGAAAACCACCCGAATGCACATCACCAGTTCAAACCTAGGGCTGGGCTAACAAAATTCGAGACCGTATATGAAGGCGATGATAGTAAAAAATCATATAAGAGGTTACATCGTTGGCGCTATTCGCCTACAGCTGCATATGGCAACAATGAGGTGCATATCCATCCGTATCTGCCACGTCGAATCTCAGTAGCAGAAGCTCTGGCAATCCAATCGTTACCTAAAGAATTTGAACTCCCTCCAAGCATGTCACTAAGTAATATGTTCAAGACGGTTGGGAACGGAGTGCCATTTTTGGCGGCGTATGGTCTTGCCAAAAATATATTGGAATTCCTAAAAGGAGTTGGCAAATGAAGATGACCGCAAGCAACATCGTCAAGGCAATAGAGAAGCTTCCGAGAGACCAGTGGTTTGAATACATAAGTGAGAAGTCCAGCACAAAAGTAAAGATTGTGAATGTGACTAAGCCGGAAGGGCCGATAACCATCAAGAGATACGCACCAGCGAAGGAAAAGCCAGGAGATGCAAAGGAAACATCAATTTCAGTGCAGATGCTTTGGCGTATTGCGAATTCCTTTCAGCCGGATACGCCAATAAATTTTGATCGAGTTCTCGGTGCGAGCTATAACACACGCTCTGCATTAGAAACCTTGATGGCTCATACGCCTGAGTTTTATTGGTGTATGCCGGGCCGCATCGAACTTGCAAACTCCACACAGGAAATTAAAGCAGGACACAAACATCTGATCTGGAAGCCTGATGCCCCTCATAAAAATGGGGTGCTGGAAAAATTTGAAACAGATTTGGTAATTTCAGAGCTTCCGACCTCGAATGCAATTTATGAAGCTCTCCAGATGCCGAGTGTTATGGCTGAAGGAATAACAGACATCAATGTACAAAGAAGACATTTGCAAATTCAAATTGCCTTAGTTTCGATAGGGCATCAACTGGGCTTTAGAACATGGGTCGCCAGAAATGACCAAGGTATTACATACGGAAATAAAAAAGTTGGCGAACTTGATGGCGTGGTCGTAAGTCTTGATCAAGAGAATCTTCTGAAAGCATGGAGTGATGCTGTTAAAGCGGCAACGCACATAGACTGCATCTGGTTTAGGAATGGGAAATTTATGCCAGCTGTTATGGAGGTTGAACACAGCACTGGTGTGGTTAGCGGACTGGCTCGTATGAAAAGATTAAAAGATCAGATGCCACCGTTCCCAACAAGATGGGTAATCGTCGCTCCAGATGAAGATAGGAGCAAAGTTATAAAAGAAGCCAATGAGCCACAATTTAGAGATTTACAAACCATGTTTTTTCCATATTCTGCAGTGGATGAGCTGTATGCACTTTGCCAGAAGCGAAAAATTACAAATAGAGCGGTGATGGATGAGTTTTTAGATTGTTTTATGGAGCCTTGCTTGAGCAACAAGATGGGGCTACCAATGCATTAGTGCGCAAATAGAGTTAACGAGTTGTACGTTTAATCCATTCCTTGCGGCGCGTTCTGTTAAGATGCGCGCCGCAATCTCGTTTCAGTCTAGTGATTGCCGCCGATTCCGGTACGTAGTCTCCACCTCATTCAGCCTCAGACTGGCGCTTCAACGAAGCGACAGGCCGTTTGTATTTAAGAAAGAAACACCATGTCATTTGCATCTCTCGGCTTGTCCGCAGAAATCGTTCGCGCCGTCACCGAGCGCGGTTATACCGAACCCACCCCCATCCAAGCGCAGGCTATCCCCGTCATTCTGAAAGGCGGCGACCTTATGGGCGGCGCGCAGACCGGAACAGGTAAGACTGCGGGCTTCACATTGCCTTTGCTGCAACGTCTCGCTGACAAAGAAATCGTTGGCAAAGGTCACATCCGCGCCTTGGTGCTGACACCCACACGCGAACTCGCCGCTCAAGTCGAAGAGAGCGTGCGCATGTACGGCAAACATCTGCCGCTCAAATCCATGATGATGTTCGGCGGCGTGAACATCAATCCGCAGATCAAACAACTGCACGGCCGTGTGGACATCTTGGTGGCGACACCGGGGCGTTTGCTCGATCACTTGCAACAGAAGACGGTCGATCTGTCTCACGTCGAGATATTGGTGTTGGACGAAGCCGACCGCATGTTGGACATGGGCTTCATCCGCGACATCAAGCGCGTCATCGCGGTGCTGCCAAAGAAACGCCAGAACTTGTTGTTCTCAGCCACGTTCTCCGACGAGATCAAGTTGTTGGCGGATGGCCTGCTGACTAACCCCGCACTCATCGAAGTGGCACGTCGCAACCAGACAGCGGAACTCATCGAGCAACGCGTCTATCCGGTCGATCGTGAGCGCAAGCGTGAATTGCTGACGCACCTCATCAAAGAGAATAACTGGTTCCAAGTTTTGGTGTTCACACGCACCAAACACGGCGCGAACAACCTCGCCGACCATCTGAACAAGAACGACATCCCTGCGATGGCCATTCACGGCAACAAGAGCCAAGCGGCGCGCACCCGTGCGCTGGCCGAGTTCAAGACAGCCAAGCTGCAAGTGTTGGTGGCGACCGACATCGCTGCGCGCGGTATCGACATCAGCGAACTGCCGCATGTGGTGAACTACGAGTTGCCTAACGTGGCAGAAGATTACGTGCACCGCATCGGTCGCACCGGACGTGCAGGTAGTTCGGGCGAAGCCAGCTCACTCGTGTGTGTCGATGAAAAGAAACTGTTGAACGACATCGAGCGTCTCATCAAGCGCGACATCCCTGTGGTGAACGTGCCCGGCTTCGATGTCGATCCACGCATCAAAGCCGAGCCGATTCTGAACGGTTCGAATCGCGGTCAAGGTGGCGGCGGTCGTGGTCAAGGCCAAGGTCGCAGTCAGTCTGCTCCCCGTGCCGGTGGAGCCGGTCGCACTGGGGGCGCACCGCGTACAGGTGGCGGCAAACCAGCAGGTGCGCCTAAGCCAGCCGGTGCAGGCCGTGGTCCGGTGCCGTCCGGTGCGCAGCATCGTTCCGGTGGGCGTGGTCGATAACTCCTTACTGATTCCTTCCCCCATGCAGGGGGAAGGTTAGGATGGGGGTAGAGTTTGTGGGGAGAGAAAGTTTCTACCCCCTCCCTAGCCCTCCCCCTGCATGGGGGAGGGAATGTTGAAGTTTGTGAGGATTAAAGATGAACACAACAGTAACCAACGAAGCTGCCATCGCCGCCACCAAGCTGTGGTTGGAGAAGGCTGTAATCGGCCTCAACCTGTGCCCCTTCGCCAAGGGTGTGCACGTCAAGGGACAGATACGCTATGTGGTGAGTGCGGCGCAAACGCCGGAAGAATTGCTGGCAGATGTGATGCATGAGTTCGAAGTGTTGGCCGAGGCTAGCCGTGACAAGATCGACACCATCCTGCTCATCCATCCGCACGTGCTGACCGACTTCCTCGACTACAACGACTTCCTCGAAGTCGTTGACGAGGCATTGGAAGAAGTCGACCTCGCAGGTGAGCTGCAAGTCGCCGGCATGCATCCGCAATACCAGTTCGCCGAGACGGAGTTGGACGACATCACCAACTTCACCAATCGTTCGCCGTACCCAACCTTGCACATCTTGCGAGAAGAGAGCATCGGCGAAGCGGTCGCTGCCTTTCCTGAAGCAGAGCAGATATTCGAAAAGAACATCGAGACGATGCGCAGGTTGGGATATGACGGCTGGGATGCGTTGGGATTGGCGGACGTTCAGAAACGCAAAAAGTAATTTTCCCGTCATTCCGGCGCAGGCCGGAATCCAGTCATTAAAAAATGCTGCGAAGCAGGCAAAAAAAGCATTTTTCATAACTGCACTGGATACCGGCCTACGCCGGTATGACGGCATTCCTAAATCAGCGGTATCCTTAAGCCATGACCACACCCAACTACGCCGACCTCACTCCCGATACCGTGCTCAACGCACTGGAGAGTATCGGCTTGCGTTGCGATGGTCGTCTGCTTGCCCTCAACAGTTACGAGAACCGTGTGTATCAGGTCGGTATCGAAGACGATAAGCCGCTGGTCGCCAAGTTCTACCGCCCCGCACGTTGGAGCGATGCAGCTATCCTTGAGGAACATGCATTCGTGCAGGAGTTGGTCGCGCTCGAGATCCCCGTTGTTCCAGCTTCGACGATCGCCGGTACAACACTGCATCACTTCGATGGTTTTCGTTTTTCTGTGTTCGCCAAACATGGTGGACGCGCACCCGAGTTGGAGAACCGCGACACGCTGGAATGGCTAGGCCGCTTCCTCGGGCGTATCCACGCTGTGGGTGCCACCAAAGATTTCCAGCATCGTCCCACGCTCGACATAGCCACC
>JBAYTV010000165.1:0-4606 GCA_041675405.1 Sideroxydans sp.
ACATCGCGGCGATCGCTGCGGTAGCCAAAGGTTGTGGCGCATTGCTGGCCGTGGACAACTGTTTCTGTACGCCCATCTTGCAACGCCCGTTGGAGTTGGGTGCCGATATCGTCATCCACTCCGCCACCAAGTACATCGACGGCCAAGGCCGCGTGTTGGGCGGTGCAGTCTTGGGTAGCAAGAAGCTGATGGAGCCCGTGTATGGATTCTTGCGTACCACGGGTCCGACCATGAGCGCGTTCAATGCGTGGGTGTTCTTGAAAGGCCTAGAGACGCTCAAGTTGCGCATGGATGCGCACAGCGCCAATGCGCTGCAACTGGCGCAGTGGTTGGAGCAGCAGCCGAATGTGGCGCGTGTGTTCTATCCCGGCCTGCCATCGCATCCGCAACATACACTGGCGATGAAGCAGCAGAAGACTGGCGGCGGCATCGTGGCGTTCGAGGTGAAGGGCGGCAAGGCAGCAGCGTGGAAGGTGATCGACAACACCAAGATGCTGTCCATCACCGCGAATCTGGGCGACACCAAGACAACCATCACGCATCCCGCGACCACGACCCATGCACGCATCACGCCAGAGGCACGTGCGGCGGCAGGCATCAGCGAGGGCTTGATCCGCATCGCGGTCGGGCTGGAAGCGCTCATCGACATCCAGAACGATCTCGCGCGCGGACTTTGATGGATACCCTTGCCGCACAAGTCGGTGTAGCGCTGCAGGCCCACGGCATGATGCTGGTGACGGCAGAGTCATGCACGGGTGGCGGGGTGGCGCAAGCCGTGACCGACATCGCGGGGAGTTCGGCGTGGTTCGAGCGCGGTTTTGTTACCTACACCAATCTATCCAAGGCCGAGATGTTGGGCGTGCGTCAAAGCACACTTGATGATTATGGAGCGGTATCGGAGATGGCCGTGCGTGAGATGGTGGCAGGGGCATTGGCGCATAGTCATGCGCACATCGCTGTGGCGGTCAGCGGTATCGCTGGGCCTGGAGGTGGTACGCCGGAGAAACCCGTGGGTACGGTCTGGTTCGCGTGGGGTGTGCGCGGTGGCGAAGAGCAGGCTTCTCGGCATTTGTTGGCAGGAGATCGTGCCACAGTGCGCTCAAAATCGGTCGAAATCGCCCTGCAGGGCGTACTCAGCCTGTTGAAAGAACAAGCAAAAACTGCCTAAATAAAAAAAGAACGAACGTTCTGTACAACTCGAAAAGGGTGTGCCACAATCCGCCCATCGATTTTCAAGGAGACAAAAATGGATGACAACAAAAGCAAGGCACTGGCAGCAGCATTGAGCCAGATCGAGAAGCAATTCGGCAAAGGTTCCATCATGCGCTTGGCCGAAGGCGAGGCGATCAAGGACGTGGAAGTGGTATCTACGGGTTCATTGGGATTGGACATCGCGCTAGGCGTGGGTGGTCTGCCCCGTGGTCGTGTGATCGAGATCTACGGCCCTGAATCTTCCGGTAAAACGACGCTCACCCTGCAAGTCATCGCCGAGATGCAAAAGCTGGGCGGAACAGCGGCTTTCATTGATGCGGAACATGCACTCGACCCGCAGTACGCACAAAAGCTCGGTGTAAGAGTTGAAGACCTGCTCATCTCCCAACCTGATAACGGTGAACAGGCGCTTGAGATCGTGGATATGCTGGTGCGCTCCGGTTCGGTGGACATCGTGGTGGTGGACTCTGTCGCCGCGCTGACGCCCAAAGCCGAGATCGAAGGCGAGATGGGCGATGCGCAAATGGGCTTGCATGCGCGCCTCATGTCGCAAGCTCTGCGCAAACTCACGGCCAATATCAATCGTTCCAATACCATGGTCATCTTCATCAACCAGATCCGTATGAAGATCGGCGTGATGTTCGGTAATCCAGAGACTACGACGGGCGGTAATGCGCTCAAGTTTTACGCATCGGTACGCTTGGATATTCGCCGCATCGGTGCAATCAAAAAGGGTGACGAAGTCATCGGCAACGAGACTCGCGTCAAGATCGTCAAGAACAAAGTCGCCCCCCCGTTCCGCGAAGCATTGTTCGACATTCTCTATGGCGAAGGGATCTCGCGTGAAGGCGAGATCATCGAGCTGGGTGTGCAGCACAAACTGATTGAAAAATCGGGCGCATGGTACGCCTACAAAGGCGAGAAGATCGGACAGGGCAAGGACAACGCGCGTGAATACCTGCGTGAGCATCCCGAAATCGCGTTCGAGATCGAGAACAAAGTACGCGCCGCTCTGGGCGTGACGCTATTAGAAGGTGGAGAGAAGGAAAAACCTAAAGCGAGCGTGAAAGCTAGCAAAGCAGACGCTAAGGCCAATGAGGAAAAAGCCTGAGCTAAGCCTACGTGCGCGAGCCTTGCAATGCTTGGCTCGCCGCGAATACAGCCGCGCTGAATTGCGCGCGAAGCTGTTGCCCCATGCGCAGCTTGATGAAGACTCAGAACAAGTTAAAGCAGTCGATCTCGATGCATTGTTGAATGACTTGACTGCGCGGGGCTGGCTCTCTGATGCCAGAGCCGCGACGCAGTTGGTTCATGCCAAACGGAGCCGTTTTGGGACACAGCGCATCACGCATGAGTTGCGGCAGCGGGGTATCGCAGACGATTTTATCGACGCTATATTGCCTGCGCTGAAGGAATCGGAGTTCGATTCGGCACGTGAGGTGTGGCAAAGGCGATTCGGTGTCGTCCCGCAAGATGCCAAAGAAAAAGCTAAGCAGATGCGCTTCTTGCAATCTCGAGGTTTCTCCATCGATGTGATCCTTAAGGTATTGAAACTTTCTTCTGCAATGGAAGAGGGCTAGTAGCTACGCCGAACAGCGCTCCAAATGGTATGATGCGCGCCTTGTCTAGCCCGTCTGGAATCGACTTTAGAGCGCAAGGTGCATCGATGAAAAGCAGTGAGATCCGTCAGAAATTCTTAGATTTTTTCGCCTCCAAAGGCCACACCGTGGTCGCCTCCAGTTCGCTGGTGCCGCATGAAGACCCGACACTGCTATTCACCAATGCGGGGATGAACCAGTTCAAAGATGTGTTCCTTGGATTCGACAAGCGCCCGTATACCCGCGCAGCCTCTTCGCAAAAATGCGTGCGTGCTGGCGGCAAGCACAATGACTTGGAGAATGTCGGCTACACCGCACGTCACCACACTTTCTTCGAGATGCTGGGTAACTTCAGCTTCGGTGATTACTTCAAACGTGATGCGATCAAGTATGCTTGGGAGCTGCTGACTGAAGTCTTCAAGCTGCCCAAGGATAAGCTCTACGTCACCGTGTATGCGGAGGATGATGAGGCATACGACATCTGGACCAAAGAGATGGGGCTGACACCGGATCGCGTGATCCGCATCGGTGACAACAAGGGTGCGCGCTACGCGTCGGACAACTTCTGGATGATGGGCGATACCGGCCCTTGCGGACCCTGCACCGAGATCTTCTACGACCACGGCGCACACATCCCCGGTGGATTACCCGGCACGCCGGAAGAAGACGGCGACCGCTTCATTGAGATCTGGAACAACGTGTTCATGCAGTTCAACCGCGACGAAGCGGGCGTGATGCATCCGCTGCCTAAGCCGTCTGTCGATACCGGTATGGGGTTGGAACGGATCTCGGCGGTGTTGCAGCACGTACATGCCAACTACGAGATAGATCTGTTCCAAGCACTCATCCAAGCCGCAGCGCGTGAAACGCATTGCACCGACATGGATTCCCCTTCGCTCAAGGTACTGGCCGACCATATCCGCGCGTGTTCCTTCCTCATCGCTGATGGTGTGATCCCGGGCAACGAAGGGCGCGGCTACGTACTACGTCGCATCATCCGCCGCGCTATCCGCCACGGTTATAAGTTGGGCGCACGTGCAGCCTTCTTCCACAAGATCGTGCCTGACTTGGTTGGGCAGATGGGCGTCGCCTATCCTGAGTTGACATCGGGTCAAGTGCGCGTGATGGAGATACTCAAGCAGGAAGAGGAGCGTTTCTTTGCGACCATCGCGAATGGCATGGCCATCCTTGAAGCTGATCTGGCTGAGATGGATAAAGCGGGCGTCAAAGTATTCAACGGCGATACCGCATTCAAATTGCACGATACGTATGGCTTCCCACTCGATCTGACCGCTGACATCTGCCGTGAACGCGGAGTGAAAGTGGACGAGACCGCATTCAATGCGGCAATGGCGAATCAGAAACAGATGGCGCGCTCAGCAGGCAAGTTCAAGATGACGGCTAACTTGGAGTATGCGGGCGCGGCGACGACTTTCCATGGGTATGACACGCTGGAACACAAGGGCAACATCCTCGCTCTGTACAAAGACGGCGCAGCGGTGAATGCCTTGCATGAAGGCGACTTGGGCGTGGTGGTGTTGGATGACACGCCGTTCTATGCCGAGTCCGGTGGTCAGGTGGGTGACAGCGGTGAGCTGCGCAGCACGCAGGGCATCTTCGCCGTGGAAGATACGCAGAAGATCCAAGCGACGGTGTTCGGTCATCACGGCGTGGTGAAGACGGGTACGATGACGGTGGGCAATGGTGTGATCGCCAAGGTGAATGTCGCGGCACGCACCAGCACTGTTCGCAATCACAGCGCGACACACTTGATGCACAAGGCCTTGCGCGAGGTG
>JBAYTV010000166.1:0-4571 GCA_041675405.1 Sideroxydans sp.
ATCGAGCAGTGAAATAGTTTAAGCTCGCAACCCAAGGGCTTTGCTACTGATCGGTGGTAGGGCTACAGGGGGCAGGTCAGAATCCCGCCTTCTCCGCCAGTATCACAATAAAAATGCGCCTTCCGGCGCATTTTTATTTTGTAGCCTCCATCCAGCCCATCAAATTGCAATGTGTATTTTTTGGGATTGACTTGGGAATTTTGTATTACTGGTTCTTGATGTTCTATCTATACCTTTTTCTATAGATCCCCAATTTGGGTGTAACCGCTCAAGCTTGCCTTATTTCAAGGTAAGACCTCAGATACTCCGCAGCACTTCTTATATTTCCTGCCACTGCCGCAGATGCAAGGGGCGTTTCGGCTTATCTTGGGATTTTCGCCGGCAAAAGATTTCCCGCCGATGCGAATATCGTCCGCACGTCGTTGCGGTGCCCAAAACTTATAGATCCATCCCACACTCGCTGGAATCGTTTTAGACAATTCCTCTCGTTGGGCAGGAGTTTGTACAAGCTGTTCTTCCTCCTCTGATACTTCTTCTGCGCCAAGTAAGTAGATCGGTCGCAACATATCCGCACCGTGCTTCGATTCAAACAAAGCATTCCAGCTGTTTCTGTTGAGATTGATAGCGGTCATGTATCCATGTGACCACATCTCCCCATCGACATATTCACGCTCGTCATCCTGATAGACGTTCAAATCAAACACGGGCTCGAAGGGCTCATCCTCTTGTTGCAGACTCCAAACGATGGCGTTCAAGTGGCGCGTCATCAGTCCGATTATTTTTTCTGCTTGGGCTTTTGATTCAAATGCAGGCACATCACTATCTGCCGGCCCCCACACCCTAGGAAGCCAGTCGCTTTGCTCTAGTCTTACAGGACCGGATGCGACAGCGGTGAGATAACCATCAAGGCAATCCAACAGCATGACCTCATTCGTGGTGGCATCAGACATGAGGAAACTATCGAGTTCATCCATCTCCTTATCTGAGAGCGCAGGCTCAACTTCCATCAGTTCTAGATCTTGATTTAGCATGATGGTTCTACTTCCCTTCCTGAACAATCAGGGTTGACCTTGCTGTTCATCCCACCTTGAAATTCAAACATGGTGATGAGTTGGGGTTCTGAAATCGTCATTTTTCTCACCTTGGTTAATTGAGGCCATCTTACAGTATGTGGAGTTATCCACTCCACTCTCCTCTCAAACCCCAAGGCGGCAGATTTTTATTTACTGTCATATAGTTAGCTGGTGTATAAAGAACACGGTGACTTTTCCGATAAGAGCCGATACGAGTGATCCGTTAGAACAGTCCATATGCTCTCAAGCAAAAAATTCGACCACATTCACGCGACCTCTAATCCTTGGAGAAGGCAGGTTCGACTGTTTGTTCTTATGCTGGCTGGAGCGGCGATATTTTGCTCGACCGCCATTGCGCGCGAAGTCCGTGTGGGAATCTATGAGAATGAGCCCAAGATATTCACCAATGCAGCAAATGAACCGAATGGCATATTCATTGATTTACTCGAAGCGATAGCAAAGCAACACGATTGGCAACTGACTTATGTGAAGTGTGAATGGACGCAATGTCTGAATCACTTGGATGACGGCAGTATCGACCTGATGCCTGATGTGGCTGAATCGGCGCAACGGCTTGCAACCATGGATTTTCATCAGACACCTGCACTAAAGAGTTGGTCCCAGCTATACCGCCGTTTCGAAGCCAAAATAGATTCTGTGACCGAACTTGAACATAAGCGCGTCGCGGTATTGAAAGGCAGCATCCAAGAAGCCGAGTTCAAAAACATCATCTGGTCGTTTGGGGTTGCCGTGGAACTCGTCAGTGCGAATACTCCCTTGCAGGTCTTTGAGTTGGCGAAATCGGGACAGGCGGATGCAGCCATCGCCAACCATTATTTTGGGGATTTCCATGCGGCCGAGTACGACCTAGAAGAAACCAGCATCCTGTTCCAACCCACGAAACTCTATTTCGCAACGGCAAAAGGGCGCAATAAAGACCTGTTGAGTGCCATCGATCAGCAATTAAGCACATGGCAAACGAACAAGAATTCCGAATACTTCCTCGTCATCAAGAAATGGAACTCATTCGCCCACCGCGAACGTTTGCCTGCTTATATAAAAGAAATATTCCTGTTCATCACACTATTGCTATTGATGACGGTCATTATCACTCTGGTGCTGCGTGCAAGGCTAAGGTCACAGAAACTGGGGCTGATCGCTGCCAATAATCAGCTAAAAACCACGCTGGATGCCATGCCTGATCTGTTGTTCGAGATTGATCTGCACGGGCGCTATCTGGACTACCACTCCCCTCGAACCGAACTATTGGCCGCCACGCCTGAAGAACTCATTGGCAAGACTTTGCATGAGGTTTTGCCTGTCGACGTGGTGGAAGTGTGTATGGCTGAGATACACAAGGCGAATGATACTGGCAGTGCGAAAGGCGGACTGATCACACTGGATCTGCCAGATGGACAGCATTGGTTCGAGCTTTCCATTGCCAAGAAACCTCCAGCGGATGGAAAGTTACCTAGCTTCATCGTGATGTCGCGCGATATCACCCAACGCAAGGTGGCCGAAAAGAAATTAGCACGACTCACAGAACTCTATTCTGCCCTCAGTGAATGCAACCAAGCCATCGTGCGTTGCAACACCATGGAAGAACTGTTCCCAATCATCTGCCATGACGCTGTTCATTTCGGCGGCATGAAGATGGCGTGGATAGGCATATTGGATGAACAGAGCAAGTTGGTGAAACCTGTCGCCTCGTTCGGCTCTGGGATCGAATATCTGGAGGGACTCGAAATCTCGGCTGACCCCAATGTGATGAAAGGTCTCGGCCCTACAGGAAGGGCACTGCGTGAGAACCGTCCTTATTGGTGTCAGGATTTTCAACATGCGCCTGAAACAAGCGCTTGGCACGAGCGCGGCGCCCAATTCGGTTGGGGCGCATCGGCTGCACTTCCCATCCTTTGCAAAGGCAAGGTCTTCGGTGCATTCACACTCTATGCCGGCGAGGTGGATTCCTTCGATGAGGCTGCAAAGAACCTCTTGGTCGAGATGGCGATGGACATCAGTTATGCGCTAGATCGTTTTGCTGACGATGCTGAACGAATGAAAAACCTGAACGATCTTCAGAGCAGTCAAGAATTGGTCAAGATGGCGGGAGAGCTGGCCAAGATCGGAGCTTGGAAGATCGATTTACCGGACATGCGGTTGATCTGGTCCGACGAGGTCTGCATGATTCATGAGATGCCCATCGGCACACAACCTACCCTAGAACAGGGTATCAATTTCTACGCGCCAGGATATATCGATCGCATCCAGGAAGTGGTTGGCAAATCCATCAGCGACGGCACACCGTTCGACGAAGAATTACAGATCATCACCGCTACCGGCAAACGTATCTGGGTGCGCACCATGGGACGTGCAGAGCGCAATCAAAACGGCCAGATATTCCGTGTTCAAGGTGCATTCCAAGATATCTCCGAATTGAAGGAGATCGAGCAACGTATCCACGAAAAGGATGTTCGCTATAAGCTCTTATTTGAATCGCTGGCCACAGGCTTCGCGCTACAAGAGATCATTTGTGATGAACAGGGAAAACCTTTGGACTACCGATTCCTTGAGATCAACCCTGCGTTCGAGACAATGACAGGGCTGTTGGTTAAGAATCTGATCGGCCATAGCGCCTCGGAAGTTGTCCCAACTCTGGATAGATTCTGGATAGAGCGCTACGGCGCAGTGGCGATCAGCGGGGAACCAGTCCGCTTCGAATATGGCGTCCCTGAACTTGGGAAGTACTTTGAAGTATTAGCCTATTCGCCAGCGCGCGGCCAATTCGCTACCCTGTTCACAGATATGACTGAACGCAAACAGGCCGAAGCATCGCTTGCCTTGCAAGCACATCGTGCCGAAGCTTTATTGACACTGCCGCTCGAATCAGAGCGAATGACTGAACGTGATTTCATGTCATACGCGGTGGAGATTGTTGAAGAATTGACCGAGAGTAGCATTTCATTCATTCACTTGGTACATGAAGACCAAATCACCATCGAACTGGGTAGCTGGTCACGCGCTACACAAGAACAATATTGCCATGCTGCCTACGACAATCATTACCCGATAGATAAAGCCGGTATTTGGGCGGATGCTCTGCGTCAGCGCCGGCCCATCGTCATCAACGACTATGCAACTGTGACAAATAAGCATGGCCTACCCGAGGGGCATGCCCATTTGGAACGCATGATCAGTGTCCCTGTGCTGGATGGCGGATTGGTACGCATGATGGTGGGCGTTGGTAACAAGGTAGGGCATTACACTGATCTGGATGTCGAAACGACACAGTTGATGGCGAACACTATCTGGCGCATCGTGCAACAACGCCGCGCGGAATTTGCATTGCAGCAGAGCGAAGAGATATTCAGCCACTTCATGACTAACAGCCCTATCTATGTGTTCTTCAAGGATGAGCACATCCGCGCATTGCGGCTTAGTAAGAACTATGAGCAGTTGGTTGGTAAACCTATGTCCGAGATGCTCGGCAAGAGCATGGAC
>JBAYTV010000167.1:0-4561 GCA_041675405.1 Sideroxydans sp.
AGACACGTTGCCATGAAGAGATCGCCAATGTCCGGCGATACCTGACATCCTTGACCTGCATGTTCCTCGACATCGATAAATTCAAGCGCATCAACGACGAGTTCGGACATCCGGCAGGGGATGAGGTGATACGCAACATCGCCCGCTTGATCAAATCACAACTACGCAGCAACGACATCCTCGCCAGGTTCGGCGGGGAAGAGTTCGTCGTGCTGTTACCGCAGACAGGCATCCAGCGCGCGTGCGAGATCGCCGAGCGCATCCGCCACCTGATCGCCACCAAGCCATTACGCTTGAGCGATACCAAAGAGTTGCCCGTCACCATCTCGATCGGCATCGCCTCCTTGCCCGAAGATGTCTCAGGCAATGAGGCGATGATCGCCAACGATCTCATTTCTGCCGCCGATGGCGCACTCTATCTGGCAAAGAAGGGAGGTCGTAACAGAGTGATGTGTGAAGATGGCCTAGAAACGCCTATCGTTCCGCAACCCAACCTGACAGGACTTTTCCTTCTCAACTAAGCGTTTCTTCATTCACGATTTTGAAATCTTTCCGCAATATACTGAAGTTCATATTGAGGCGTGTTTCGCCTCCGCAGTTCAGTTATGAGCCGTTTACCATGCAAATCACCCCAAAATATTGGCTGGGCAGATTAAAAAACTACCACTGGGTAGGCCTCACACTGGGCCCCCTTTTCCTGGTCTTGTTCCTTCTACTCATCATCTGGACGAGTGTGTATTCTCGCATCGAGGAGGAAGAGAAGATCGCCCTGGAGAGCGTCCTCGCCGACAATCGCAACGTCGCACATATCGTCACAGCAAACTTGGAGGAGATGCTCAGCGATGCGGATGTATATGCCGACATGGCGACCACCATCGTCACCGTCGGAGCTAAAGGTGACGCTCGCTTCAACCCCTCATTCTTCGGTGACCGAGCTTTCCTACGAGTCGTAGCGTTCGATGCACGAAAACGATTGGTACTTTCTTCGGCGCATGATGCTAAAGAGCCTCTGCTCTCAGCCTTGCTGAACAAAGTCGAGCCGCAGGAACTCTTGCCCAGAACCATGCTCGTCGGCTTGCCTGACAGCAAGAGCGGAGATTTGTGGCGCGTGCCTCTCCTTCTGCCCTTGGGTGATGAAAAGACGGTCGGCTTTCTCGGGATCCATCTCGATCTGGGCTATTTTTTGAAACTCTATCAAGATGTCAATCTTGGAAAGAGTGGAAGGATCGAAATCATCTCGCAGGACGGATATCAGCTCATCGAATCCAGCGGCATCGCCATAGCGGCCGGAAAGAACATCGCAAACAGCGATTATTTCGCTTTGATCCAAAAGCACCCTCAGGGCTCTGGGACGATCGTTCGCGCCGAAGAAAGATCACCTAGTCTCGTTGCATACGAGCAACTTGAGCGATTCCCGTTCACGGTTGCCGTAAGCAGGCAACTCGACGAGGTGTTGACCGACCACGTGGAACATCGTACCCGTTATCTGTGGGCGGCAACCTTTGAAAGCCTAGCGCTCTTAGTCGCCGCGTTGAGTCTGGCCTTGCTAGCAAGGCGGCAGCAACGTTTCTTCGTCGCCTCCCAACGCTCAGAACAAGAAAAACAAACCCTCATCGAACAGTTGAAACAAGAAAGGAACAAAGCCTATAAACAAGCTTCGCACGACCATTTGACCGGACTACCCAACCGTATGTTGTTCGCCGAAGTGGCAACGAGCCACCTCTCTTCAGCACGTCGTAGCCGCAACCTGTACGCGGTATTCTTCATCGATCTTGACCGGTTCAAGTTGATCAACGACACCTTGGGACATCGCATCGGAGATCTGCTGTTGTGCGAGGTGGCGCGTCGTCTGCGCGCTTGTGTCCGCGAATCCGATCTGGTTGCACGGATCGGCGGGGACGAGTTCGTGATGTTGATCTCGGAGGCTTCCAGCATCGACGATATCGGATTGCTGTCGGCAAAGATCATCGAGGCCGTGGGCAAGCCCTGCCAACTGGATGGTCACGAACTGACGGTACGCCCCAGCTTGGGCATCTCCCTTTACGGACGCGATGGTCAAGACATCGAGACTCTGCTCAAGCGTGCCGATGCCGCCATGTACGAGGCGAAGGCCGCCGGGCGCGGTGTATATCGTTTCTTCGATGCCGCATTGAACCGCACTTCTGAATTACACGTCGCGCTGGCACAACGATTGCCACGCGCCATCTCCGACGGGGAGTTACGTCTGCATTTTCAAGCTCGCGTCGCGCTGGAGGATTTCCGCATCATGGGCTTGGAGTCTTTGGTGCGATGGGCCCATCCGGAGCACGGCATGATCTTCCCCGGCGATTTCATCCCGATGGCGGAAGAAGACGGACAGATCGTCGCTCTCGGTCATTGGGTGATCGATGCTGCTTGCCAGCAATTGGCCCTCTGGCGCGACCAAGGCGTACCGTTGGTGCCCGTAGCGATCAACGTCTCACCCAGACAACTGAGAGATGAGGAACTCGTTGACCGTATCCTTGCCGCCTTGGATAGACATTCTTTGTCTGGCGACCTGCTAGAGGTCGAGATCACTGAGAGTTGTGTGATCGATGACCAGGAGCATGCCGTGGCGACATTGAACCGGTTGCGCGACAAGGGGATCAAGGTGTCGATGGACGACTACGGGGTCGGTTTCTCAAACCTCAGCCTGTTGAAGTCACTGCCTATCCACACCATCAAGATCGACCGCTCTTTGATCGCCGACATCCACAACCTGCATAACGATGCCATCATCGTCGAATCCACCATCATACTGGCGCACAAACTCCACTTCCGCGTCGTTGCCGAAGGGGTAGAGACACGCGAACAGGTATTGCATCTAAAGGTCGCTGGCTGCGATGAGGTACAAGGTTATTATTTCCATCGCCCCGCTGCTGCAAACGAAGTCGAAGCAAAATTACGCCAAAGAGGATTCGAAAAATTATGAATAAGGTCGTCTCATCGTTACTCGCTCTCGTCACACTCCTGTCGTCTGTCGGCGCTCACTCAGTACCTTGCGACACACCAAAGCATTTGCGTTTTTCCTATATTCCAGAAGGTGATGTCCGCAGTGACGTGAAAAAGTTCAAACCCTTGATGGCGCGTATCGAGAAGCTCACAGGGAAGACTGTCGAGCTGATCACACCCACCTCTTATTCATCGGTTATCGAAGGTTTGATCTCTAAAAACGTCGATTTCGCATTACTCGGCCCTGCCGCCTATGCGGCAGCCAAGAAAGCAGATCCTGATGTGACGATCTTCGCGACCTATTCCATGAAGCCAGGCAAGTATGATGTCGAGGGCCCCTTCTACCATTCGCTCTTGATCACCAAGCGTAGCGGGCGCTTTGCCGATATCAGCTCTCTGCGCGGTGCGACCCTTGCCCTGACTGACCCAGTAAGCACTTCTGGCTCCGTCATACCTCGCCACTTCTTCCCCAAGGAGACTGGCCAGCTACTGGACACTTACTTCAGCAAGATCGTCTATACCGGGGATCACAACCATGTAGCCTTGGCCGTTGTGAACGGACAGGCCGATGCTGCTTTCGTGTCGTCCTATCATTTGTCCAGCATTATTCGAGATGGCAAAGTCCCCGATGACTTCAAAGTGCTGTGGCATTCAGAACCTATCCCGTTCAGCGGCTTCGTTTATCGGGGATATCTTTGCGCGCCGATCAAGGAAAAGATAATCGACGGATTCCTAAAAGCCACCCCTGAACAGAGTAAATTGCTGCTTGATGGGTTCAATGCCACCAAGCTAGTACCCGCAAGCGACGCAGACTACCGCATGATTCACGAACTGTATTGATACCCCCACACCCAAGCAAAGCCTCTCATCGATTGCTGAAAGGTAGTACATGAACTCCCAGACCTCCCCCCTATCCTCCACCGAGGTGAAAAATATCGATGCCTATTGGCGCGCTTGTAACTACCTCGCCGCCGGCATGATCTATCTGCGCGACAACCCCTTGCTCGAACAACCGCTGGCACCGGAACACATCAAACACCGCTTGCTCGGCCACTGGGGCGCGAGCCCGGGCTTGGCTTTCACCTACATCCACATGAACCGCCTCATCAATAAATATGACTTGAGCGCGATCTTCATGGCGGGCCCCGGACATGGTGCACCCGGCGTATTGGGACCGGTGTATCTGGAAGGACGTTACAGCGAGGTGTATCCGAACAAGGGCGAGAATGCTGAAGGCATGAAAGAATTCTTCAAAGAATTCTCTTTCCCCGGCGGCATCGGTAGCCACTGCACACCCGAGACACCCGGCTCCATCCACGAAGGCGGCGAACTGGGTTACAGCGTGTCGCACGCGTTCGGTGCAGCCTATGACAATCCCGATCTCATCGTCACCGTGATGGTGGGTGACGGCGAATCCGAGACCGCTCCACTGGCTACCTCATGGCACTCCAACAAATTCTTGAACCCCATCCGTGATGGTGCCGTGTTGCCTGTGCTGCACTTGAACGGCTACAAGATCAACAATCCGACCATCCTCTCGCGCATCTCGCACGAGGAGTTGGAGAGCCTGTTCAAGGGCTACGGTTGGACG
>JBAYTV010000168.1:0-4541 GCA_041675405.1 Sideroxydans sp.
CGTCGTCGAAAGTTGGCTCGAAATCCTCATGTATCGGCTCATACACTCCGGTT
Organism: Sideroxydans sp.; assembly: GCA_041675405.1. Taxonomy (GTDB): domain Bacteria; phylum Pseudomonadota; class Gammaproteobacteria; order Burkholderiales; family Gallionellaceae; genus Sideroxyarcus. The sequence continues at coordinate 54 of JBAYTV010000168.1, forward strand.
TCTCGCCAACTTTCTCCTAGCCTGACCTGCGCTCGCGACGTTCTACAGAGGTTTTTATGACGGAACCTTTAGACAAGACCGACGACGAATGGCGTGAAGAACTCACGCCGGAACAATTTGCCGTATGTCGTGAACACGGCACAGAACCCGCCTTCACGGGGGAATACTGGGATTGTCACGACTTTGGCGTGTATCGCTGCGTGTGTTGCGGCATGCCCCTGTTTGATTCTGAAACAAAATACGAATCAGGTACCGGTTGGCCCAGTTTCTGGGAGCCAATCGATAAGGGCGCGGTAGAATATCGTGACGAAGATCCGCTTGGTATGGATCGTATTGAAGTCGTATGTTCCCGTTGCGATGCGCATCTAGGTCATGTGTTCGAAGACGGCCCCGACCCCACTGGTATGCGTTACTGTATCAACTCCACCTCACTCGCACTCGATAGAAAATAAACAATGAAATTACTGTTCGACCTGTTCCCCGTCATCCTCTTCTTTGCCGTCTTCAAAGCCTATGGTGTGTTCGCTGCGACTGCGACCGCTATCGTCGCCACCTTCGTTCAAGTCGCTTGGGTGAAATATCGTCACGGCAAAGTGGACACTATGCTGTGGGTGAGCTTGGGCATCATCACCGTGTTCGGTGGCGCGACACTGTTGCTGCATGACGAGACCTTCATCAAGTGGAAACCGACTGTGCTGTACTGGTTCTTCTCCGCCGCACTATTGTTGTCACCTATCTTCTTCAAAAAGAATCTGATGCGTGCGCTGTTACACGAAAAGATGACACTGCCCGATCATGTCTGGCATTACCTCAACCTATCGTGGAGTGCCTTCTTCGCAGTGCTCGGCATCGTCAACTTATATGTCGCGTTCAACTACTCCACCGATGCATGGGTCAACTTCAAACTGTTCGGCGCCACCGTGATGATGATCGTGTTCATCCTCGTCCAAGCCTCGATGCTGGCGAAGTATGTGGAAGAAGATAAGAAAGAAGAATAGAACGTCATTCCCGCCCCCGATAGATTCTTTCGAGGGCAGGCTACGGCGGGAATCTAGTTACATCAACAAACGGGATCCCCGCCTGCGCGGGAATGACGGCAGAAAGTTAGGAGTGATTGAATGTTATATGCCATCTTCGGTAACGATGTTCCCAATAGTTCGGAAAGACGCAAAGATGCGCGCCCTGCCCATCTCGCTCGTCTGCAAAAACTTCAGAATGAAGGACGCTTAGTGCTGGCCGGCCCCTTCCCTGCGGTCGACGCCATCGATCCAGGAGCAGCTGGCTTCAGCGGTAGCCTCATCGTGGCAGAGTTCGCCTCGCTCGAGGCTGCGCAAACATGGGCCGATGCCGACCCTTACGCCGCCGCTGGCGTTTACGCCCAAGTCGCCGTGCGCCCGTTCAAGAAAGTCTTCCCCACCTGAGCCGTGCTATATTGCGCGCCGGGTAAATGAATCACCTCCAACCAAACTCTGAAAGAAGGAAAGAAACATGCTGAAATTTTCCAAACTCGCCCTGTTGTCCTCTTTATTGGCCTTAGCCGCTGGCGCGCACGCTGCCGATGAAAAGCCTGCCGCAGACAAATCTGCCGCATTGGTGAATGGCATTTCCGTCCCACAATCCCGTGTCGATCTGCGCGTCAAAGTCGCCACCACTCAGGGTGGTCAACCCGATTCTCCTGAGATGCGCAAAGCCATCCGTGACGACCTCATCAACCTAGAGATCATCTCGCAGGCTGCCGTGAAAGCAGGCCTGGACAAACAAGGTGAGACCGCACAGCAACTGGAATTGGCAAAGCAATCCGTTTTGGCAGGCGCCTACGTACAGGACTACGCCAAGAACCACCCGATCAGCGAAGACGCTTTGAAACAAGACTACGAAGCGCTGAAAGCGCGCGTCGGCAGCAAGGAATACAAGGTCTCTCACGTGCTGGTCGCTACTGAAGATGAAGCCAAGGCCATCGCCAAACGCGTGAAGAAAGAGAAGTTCGCCAAGGTCGCCAAAGAAAAATCCAAAGACCCCGGCTCTAAAGAGAATGGCGGCGATCTGGGCTGGACCGTTCCAACCAACTTCGTACAGCCGTTCGGCGAAGCCATCCTGACTTTGGCCAAAGGCCAAGTCAGCGCCCCAGTACAGACTCAATATGGCTGGCACGTCATCCGCCTGGAAGACACCCGTGAACTGAAGGTACCGACCTTCGAAGAAGTGCGTCCTCAACTCGAAAAACGTAAGCAACAAGAATCCATCCAGAAGGCCATCACCGAGTTGCGCGAAAAAGCCAAAGTCGAGTGATCTATTGCTGCTCCCCACTCAAAAGGACATCACAAGGATGTCCTTTTTTATTGATACAAGCCAGAAAAAAAGCGTATATATCGCTACACTTATCGAATGGCTTTAACAGGATCGATGTATGCACAAGCTGATTTTTGATGATCTGCTGAATCAGGTGAGCGACGCCGTCATCGTCGCGCAAGAAGCTACAGGCATCATAGTGGATTGCAACGACCAAGCTTGCCGCAGCCTCGGATACGCGCGCGACGAACTATTGCGTCTGACCATATTCGATATCGCCAGCACCATCGCCCCAGGACAAGTTTGGGAATCTGAGCGGGAGATATTTGCCCGTGATGGTCACAGACTGGTAGAGACACATCACCGCCGCCGTGATGGCAGTTTTTTCCCGGTGGAGATCAATGCTCGCCTCATCCAGAAAGACAACGAGCGCTTCATCGTTGCTGTCGCGCGCGACCTGACTGCACGTGACTACGCCGAATCGCGACTGCGATTGCAAGACGCCGCACTCAATTCCACCGCCAACGCCATCGTCATCACCGATAAAGACGGCATCATCGAATGGGCTAACCCGGCTTTCGCCTGCATGACAGGCTATGCGATCGAGGAGGCATTGGGGAAACGACCCAAGGAGTTGGTGAAGTCCGGCATACAGACACGCGAGTTCTACGAGATTCTGTGGAACACCATACTTAGTGGAAATGTCTGGCATGGTGAAGTGGTCAACAAGCGAAAAGACGGCACGTTTTACACCGAAGAGATGACCATCAACCCGGTGTATGCAGAGAACAAGATCATCACCCACTTCATCGCGGTCAAGCAGGATATCAGCGCGCGCAAAGCAGCCGAACTCAAAGTCGAACAATCGGAACTCACCTATCGCGGCATCATCAATAGCCTCACCGAAGCCGTGTATATCTTGAATGAAAGGGGCGAGTTCATCGATGTGAATCACGGCGCAGAGATGATGTACGGATATTCACGGGAAGAATTGATTGGAACGACGCCCGCATTCGTCGGTGCTCCCGGCAAAAATGACTTATCAGCCGTTATGGATGCCGTCCAAAAGGCATCTTCCGGTATCACGCAACAGATTGAGTTCTGGGGTAAGCGCAAGGACGGTAGCATCTTCCCGAAAAGTGTCAGTCTGGTGCGTGGCGACTACTTCGGCCAGGCCGTGGTTATTGCCGTTTCAAGAGACATCACCATACAAAAAGAAACCGAAGCGCATCTTCGTGAAGCCGCCGCAGTGATGCAGAACACACATGAAGGCGTGATGATCACCGATGCCTCCGCGAATCTGATTGCCGTAAATGAGGCCTTCACCACCATCACCGGCTATACGGTTGAGGAAGTTATCGGTATGAATCCCAGGTTCCTCAGTTCGGGGCGACAAAACAAAACCTTCTACGAAACCATGTGGACTGAATTGGAAAAGAACGGCTACTGGCAGGGAGAGATGTGGAACCGCCGCAAGAGCGGAGAGATCTATCCGCAGTTGCTCACCATCAGCACGATCTACAACGAACAGCGCCAACCGACCCGGCATATCGGCTTGTTCGTCGACATCACACAACTAAAGCAGAATCAGGCACAGCTCGAGTTCATGGCACACCATGACCCCCTGACCAAACTACCCAACCGCGCACTTGCCGAATCACGCTTGGAACAAGAGATCGAACAAGCTCACCGCCACCATCGACAGCTCAGCGTGTTGTTCATCGATTTGGATCGCTTCAAACAAGTGAACGACAGCTTCGGCCATCTGGTGGGCGACGAACTATTGTGCGCCGTGGCAAAACGCCTGCTTGAACGTCTGCGCGAAGGTGACACCCTAGGCAGATTAGGCGGCGATGAGTTCATCCTCATCGCTTCCCCCTTACAGGACAAACAAGACGCCGCCATCATCGCGCGCGACTTGATCAATGCCTTGAGTGAACCCTTCATGCTATCCAACGGCGTGGAAGTGTTCATCGGCGGCAGTATCGGCATCAGCCTGTTCCCTGACAACGGCATCAGCGTCGCCGACCTGACCAAGAATGCAGATGCCGCCATGTACCTTGCCAAAGAGAATGGCCGCAATCAGTTCTCTTTCTACACTTCGGAATTGAATGCCGATGCACGCAACAAACTGGAACTAGAGAATGATCTGCGTCGCGCCGTGTTACAGAACGAGTTGCAACTGAATTTCCAACCTAA
>JBAYTV010000169.1:0-4536 GCA_041675405.1 Sideroxydans sp.
GGATAAGGCGGCCCTCAGACCCGACCTGCTAGTTTGCGACTTCCGCCTGCCCGACAATCAGACCGCGCTCGATGTGATGCGCGAGATGCGTGACTATTGGAGCGAGCTTCCTGTACTGATCGTCACGGGCGATACGGGGTCAGAGGCCTTGCAGGCCATCAAGCAGAGTGGTGCCAGCCTGTTGCATAAACCCATCGCACCTACCCGTCTGCGCTCGATGATGTTCTTGGTCATGCAGGGAGCGGGTAAGTCGCAGTGAATGGTATGATTGCGGACGAGAATTGAAAATTGCCTTTCACGTTCGTCCTTTCTCCCGCGGAGTTTGAAAGTTGCCTTTCACGTTTGTCTCCTCGCCCGCTTGCGGGAGAGGATTGAAGAGAGTGCATCGGGGGAAAGCGAGATAGGGGGGCTGTCTGCGGGATAGAATCGGGGGCTTCCTGCAAGGATTGAAAAGAGGGCAGGGAGAATGAAGATCAAAGTACTGCTGGTAGATGACCACGCGCTGTTCCGCGACGGGATGCGTTACGTCTTGCAGCAGCTCGCCGATGAGGTCGAGATCCTCGATACGGGCAACTTCAACGAGGCATTGAAACTGGCCCAAGAGAATGCAGATATCGATATCGCCTTGCTCGATCTGAACATGCCAGACAGCGAAGGCGTGCCTTCCTTGCAGCATTTTCATCAGCGCTTCCCGGATATTCCGCTTGTCATCGTATCTGGCTCAGACCAGCGCGACGATATTGAAAATGTGATGAACCTGGGTGCGATGGGTTTTATTTCAAAGATGTCTGCCAGCAAAGTGATGCTGTCTGCTTTGCGCATCGTGCTGGATGGCGGCGTGTATGTGCCGCCGCAACTGTTGCAGCAAGCGGTGGCGAAGTTGGAGGTGGGGCAGGCACTTTCCGATAAACGTAGCCAGCGCGCCAGCAAATACGGACTCACTCCGCGTCAATCCGAAGTGCTGCAGCTGATGGGATCCGGACTCAGCAACAAAGACATCTCCAAACAATTGGATCTGGCAGAAGGCACGGTCAAGATCCACGTCGCTGCCATCTATCAGGCCTTGCATGTGGGCACGCGCTTGGATGCGGTCACCGCAGCGCGTCGTTTTGGTTTCATCGCCGACGATGCTGCTGATTCAGAGAATACCAAGGAAGCCTGATGGCCCTGCACGACGCACCGCGCGCCCCATTGCCTGAAAGATTGCTTGCTCTGTTGCGCGAATCGCGCTGGTTGTTGTTGGTCGCCGTTGCGCTTTATCTCATCCTCATCCTGTTTGGTTTCGATCGCAACGATCCTTCCTGGTCGCACACCGTAACCGGCGCCGTCACAAGCAATTCAGGTGGCGTAGCGGGGGCATGGTTGTCAGACCTCTTGCTCTATCTGTTCGGTTTCTCCGCATGGTGGCTGGTCGTGCTGATGTTGCAACGGGTGTGGGCTGGCTATCGCCGTATGCGTTCCGACAGTCTGTTCGATCAACGTGCTTTGTGGGTCTCGTTGTCAGGTTTCCTCGTGTTGCTCTTTGCTAGTAGCACCTTGGAAGCATTGCGCCTCTACACATGGTCGGTCGAGCTACCCTTGGCTCCCGGTGGGATGTTGGGGGCGATATTGGGTGGCGCGCTGGCGCATGCTATCGGGTTCACCGGAGCCACCTTGCTGCTGCTCGTATTGATGGCAGTCAGCTTCAGTCTGTTCACAGGCCTCTCATGGTTGCGCTTCGTAGATTGGTTGGGGGCTGCGCTGGAAACCGCCTACGTATGGGCACGCAATGCTTGGCAGACGCGCCAGGACAAACGCATAGGCGCACAAGCCATGCAAGAGCGTGATGCCATCGTGGAAGAAGAGAAGAAGCGTGTAGAGGATCATCAACCGATCCACATCGAGATGCCGGTGGTCGAGGTGCAGAAGTCCAACCGCGTGGAAAAGGAGAAGCAGGTTTCCTTGTTCGCCGATATGCCGGATTCGCCTTTGCCTCCTTTGCATCTGTTGGATGAAGCGACGCAGCAGGTCGAACTGGTCAGTGCGGATACATTGGAATTCACCTCGCGCCTCATCGAGCGCAAGCTGAAAGATTTCGGCGTGAACGTGAAAGTGGTGGGCGCGTATCCCGGCCCCGTCATCACGCGTTACGAGATCGATCCCGATGTGGGTGTGAAGGGCAGCCAGATCACCAACCTCGTGCGCGATCTGGCACGTGCTCTATCCGTGGTCAGCATCCGCTTGGTGGAGACCATCCCCGGCAAGAGCTATATGGCCTTGGAGTTGCCCAACCCGAAACGTCAAATGGTGCATCTCTCCGAGATATTGGGTTCCAAGGTGTATGCCGACATGCACTCGCCGCTCACCATGGCGATGGGTAAAGACATCTCCGGCAAGCCCATCGTGGCTGACCTGGGCAAGATGCCGCACGTGCTGGTGGCAGGCACGACTGGCTCGGGTAAATCCGTAGGCATCAATGCCATGATCCTGAGCATCCTCTACAAATCCACGCCGCAAGAAGTGCGCCTGCTACTCATTGATCCCAAGATGCTCGAGCTCTCCGTGTATGAGGGCATCCCTCATCTGCTGGCGCCGGTGGTCACCGACATGCGCCAAGCCGCATCCGGTCTGAACTGGTGTGTGCAAGAGATGGACAAGCGTTACAAGCTGATGTCATCCTTAGGCGTGCGCAACATCGCGGGCTACAACCAGCAGGTGCGTGAAGCCATTAAAGCAGGCGCGCCGCTGACCAATCCGTTCACGCTCACGCCGGAGGATCCGGAGGCGTTGGAAGAGTTGCCGTTCATCGTGGTGTTCATCGACGAGTTGGCCGACCTGATGATGGTGGTGGGCAAGAAGGTGGAAGAACTCATCGCCCGTCTGGCGCAGAAGGCGCGCGCATCGGGCATCCATCTGGTGCTGGCGACACAACGCCCTTCCGTGGACGTCATCACCGGACTCATCAAAGCCAACGTGCCGACGCGTGTCGCGTTCCAGGTATCGAGCAAGATCGACTCACGCACCATCCTCGATCAGATGGGCGCCGAAGCGTTGTTGGGTCAGGGTGACATGCTCTACCTGCCACCGGGAACCGGTTATCCGCAGCGTGTGCATGGTGCCTTCGTGTCCGATCAGGAAGTGCATCGCGTCATCGAATATCTCAAATCGCAGGGCGAAGCCAACTACATCGACGGTGTGTTGAACTCGCTGGATGAGCAGGGCGATGGCGGTGGTGAACTGGATGGTGGTGCGAACGCCGAAGCCGACCTGCTGTATGACCAAGCCGTCGAGATCGTGTTGAAGACACGCCGTCCTTCCATCTCCTTGGTGCAACGCCATCTGCGCATCGGCTACAACCGTGCTGCGCGCCTCATCGAGGCGATGGAGAAGGCAGGGCTGGTGTCGACCATGCAGAGCAACGGCAACCGCGAAGTGTTGGCACCTAGTCGTTCGGAGTAGCAATGAATCCACAGAACACCGCATCGTCATTCCCGCGCAGGCGGGAATCCAGTCATTTGAATGAACCCCGCGCAGCGGGACGAGAGAAAGAGGTTTCTCATTTCGGGAGATATATTTTTAGCTGGATTCCCGCCTACGCGGGAATGACGGCGGCTCTTTTTGTGTTGTCTGTCGACGCGCATGCCGCCGCCACCGACAAGCTCAAATCTTTCATCGCCGCCACACGTTCGGCGCAGGCCAACTTCACGCAAGAAGTGCAAGACAAGAACGGCAAAGTCTTGCAGTCCGCGTCCGGCACCATGCAGTTCGTGCGCCCCGGCAAGTTCCGTTGGGAATACCGCAAGCCTTACGCGCAGCTCATCGTGGGCGATGGGCAGAAGTTCTGGATGTACGATGTTGACCTCAACCAAGTCACGGTGAAGCGTTTGGATGCCGCACTGGGTAGCAGTCCAGCCGCATTGCTTTCGGGTAGTAACGAGATCGAGCGCGGATTTACCCTTTCCAACATCGAAGGACGCAATAGCCTGGAATGGCTGCAAGCAAAACCCAAATCGAATGAGACGACATTCGAGAAGATACTTATGGCATTCAACGGCAAATCGCAGTTGGTGGTGATGGAACTGCACGACGCATTCGGCAACCACACCGTGTTGCGTTTCTCCGAACTGCTGAACAATCCGCCACTCTCTCCAAAACGATTCACTTTCGTTCCACCTAAAGGTGTTGATGTACTGGGCGAATGATGTCTGACCTGTTCGCTCCCCACCAACCCGCTGCTCCCCTCGCTGAACGTCTGCGTCCCAAACACATCGACGAAGTCATCGGGCAGTCGCATCTGTTGGGTGAAGGCAAGCCGCTGCGTCTCGCGTTCCAATCGGGCAAGTTGCACTCCATGATCTTGTGGGGGCCGCCGGGCGTGGGCAAGACCACGCTGGCGCGCTTGATGGCGTCGGCTTTCGATGCCGAGTTCGTGCCGCTGTCCGCTGTGTTGTCCGGCGTGAAGGATATCCGCGAGGCCATCGCCCAAGCTGAACTCACGCTGCAGCAGAACGGTCGTCACACCATCTTGTTCGTGGACGAGGTGCATCGTTTCAACAA
>JBAYTV010000170.1:0-4493 GCA_041675405.1 Sideroxydans sp.
AAGATCAAAGACCTGCTGTATGAACAGGTGTCACGCATAGGCAAGGTGTTCTCCAGCCCCAAGCGCTTGGAGCTGATCGAGTTGCTTTGTCAGGGCGAGAAAACGGTGGAGACGCTGGCGAATGAAGCTTCGATCAGCGTGAAACTGACCAGCTCGCATTTGCGCGAGTTGCGCATGGCACATCTGGTCGAAACCGAACGTCAGGGTAAGAACATCTACTACCGCCTCGCCGGTAAATCGGTGGCCGATGTGTGGGTGCAGATCCATACCTTGGCAGAAGAACGCTTGATCGAGCTGCAACTGGCGTTGCAGAAGATTGCTACGCAACCGAATGATCTGGTTCCGAACGACCGTGAAAGCCTGATGAAGGCGGCACGCAAAGGCGAGGTGGTGGTGCTCGATGTCAGACCTTCAGAGGAATATCTGAATGCGCATTTGCCGTTTGCTCGTTCGATCCCGATCGAAGAATTGCGCCTGCGACTGAGCGAACTGCCTAAAGACCGTTCGATCGTAGCTTACTGCAGGGGGCCTTACTGCCTGATGGCGGCGGACGCGGTCGAGCTGCTCAAACAGGAAGGTTATTCAGCGGTACATCTGCGCGAGGGCGTGGCCGAGTGGGCTGTTGCAAGCAACGTGCGGTGACTATTCTGAGCGTTACTATCTGTTAAACCCAGACAATCCATTAGAGGCCGTGGTTGTACAGGGTTAAAGCCCTAACAACACACGCTCGGAAGGGGCTGGTTCGGCTCTAATGGATTATCTGTAAAAGTCACTTCCCAGAGTGAGTGGCAGCATCTTTGAGTAGTGGCAAATACCCCAGCCAATCATGCACCGGCCCATTGTGCGAGAACAACACGATGCCGTGTTTATCCAGAACGTAAGTGGTGGGGAACACGGCAGCGATATCGCGGTCGTTCAGTGTCGTGCCATCCGCGAGTGACAAGCCGTTGTCACTTGAACCCTTTGAGCCGGAATCATGCAGTTGAAGATTCAGCTGTTGACGGGCGATAGCCTTGCGCGAGGTGGCGAAGTCTTCTCGCACCTGCAACAACACCATCTTGATGTCGGATGAGTTGCGCAGGGCTTGTTGCAGTTTCAGCAGTTCAGGCAGTTCGCGCTGACACGGGGGACACCACGAACCCCAGAAATGCAGCAGTACGACTTTGCCGCGCTGTTCAGAAAGACGGGTGGATATTCCCTTGGCATCTTTGAAGGCCAGATCGTAGAAGCGATCCCCACGCGAAATGCCGATGGGAGCACGCTTCGCGGAATCACGGCCCTGATACGGCTCCCACAGTCTTGCCCATGCTTTGCTGTCGAATACCACATCATCATTCAGCGCATACAGCACGCACTTTTGTTCGGTCTCTATCTGGCATGCCAACAACGCTTCCTCAGCCGCAGATTCCGAGGAGGACTCTGCACCTTTCCAACCCCATGTGCCACCGGGGGCGATAGCGAAGGCGCGGTGTTTATTGGTAGTCAAAAATTCGCGGTAGATATTCTTCCCGCGTTTATCCAGATGCGGCACTGATTCGATGTCATTCAGTGCTCTGGCGTGTACTGTAGTGTTCGATAAGAACAACAGACTGATCAAAAATGAACGCACTAGCAAAGTCGAATAACACATGGGTCACCCCGTTGGGTAAGTCGTTTGAGTGGTGTCCTCGACAGGAATCGAACCTGTAATTGCCCCTTAGGAGGGGGCGGTTATATCCATTTAACTACGAGGACAAAAGCATGTGCAGAAGCGCGCGATGCGGCGCGCATTCTAACGTAAAATCCCACCCCCGCTGAGGGGCAAGGAGAGCGATATGAAATGGTTGATCTTGTTCGGTCTGATCGCTGCGGTGGTTTTGCTGGTGAGCCAGATGGCGCGTGCCGGAGAGATGCCGAAAGTGGGGGAGGCTGCGCCGGATTTCAATCTGACGGATCAGGATGGTGAGTCGCATCAACTCAAGGAATTTGCAGGCAAGTGGTTGGTGCTGTATTTCTATCCCAAAGACGATACGCCGGGTTGCACGCAAGAGGCATGTGCCTTCCGCGACGACTTGAGCAAACTCAGCAAACTGGGGGCGCAGGTGGTGGGCATCAGCGTGGACGACGGCGCGAGCCATGCCGAGTTTGCCAAGAAATATCATCTGCCGTTTCCGCTGTTGGCCGATACCAACGGTGAAGTGGCTGCGCGTTATGGGGCATTGATGGATATGGTCGTGTTCAAGATCGCCAAACGTTATACGTTCTTGATCGACCCGCAGGGCAGGGTAGCCAAGGTGTACCTGAAGGTGGAAACGTCGAGACATTCGACCGAGATCATCGACGATCTGAAACAGTTATCAACGAAGGGGCAGTGATGAAGTACCCAAAGATCAACATATTTGCAGCATGGTTCTTCATGGTGAACACCCTCTTCATGGGATGGGTGACAAAAACGGGAGAGATATTGCTGCAACTATTGGGTGTACCCGCCGTGGAAGGTGATGTGCCTAGCCGCATGGTGGGGACCTTGTTGTTGTTCGCGGCGGTGTTTGCGGTGCTACACTTTCGCAGTAGCTTGCCACCCGGGGGTATGCCGGGAGAGAAGGACTATCTCTTCGGTCATCGTCTCGTATTGATCGGCAACATGCTGGCGCTGAGCTTGTTCGTTTTCCAGATGTTCGCGACCACTATCTCGGACTACAACACCCATCTCGTCCTGAATAAATTCACCACCGCGTTCGGTTACCTCTGCATGGGATTCTTCGCCGTGGGTTTCTCCTTAATTTATCAATCGTCAATGCGTCTGCAAGAAAAGAAAAACTAGCTCTGTCATTCCCGCGCAGGCGGGAATCCAGTCAAACAAAAATTAGATTCCCGCCTGCGCGGGAATGACGAACCGGAAGAGATTCAACCATGCCTTACATCACGTTGGATAAAGCGGCGCTGGCCTTCGGGCACGTCGCACTGTTGGATCATATTGATTTTCAACTCGATGAAGGCGAACGTGTCGGCCTCATCGGGCGCAATGGCGGCGGCAAGTCCAGCCTGTTGAAAGTGTTGGCAGGTGAGGCGAAGCTGGATGACGGGACACTGTGGCGGCAACCCACCGCGCGCATCTGTTACGTGAGCCAAGAGCCGGTGCTGGACGCGAGCGCGTCGGTGTATGACGAAGTGGCGCGCGGCTTGGGTGCGTTGCATCAGATCATCATTGACTACCATCACCTCTCGCATCAACTGGGCGAGCCGGATGCGGATTTTGAGAAATTGCTGGAAGAAATGCAGCCGTTACAGACTGCACTCGAAGCGCAGAACGGTTGGGCGGTGCAGGCGCGCATCGAGACGGCTATTCAGCGCCTTGAGCTTGACCCGGAAGCCTTGGTGGGTTCGCTTTCCGGCGGCGTGCGCAAACGTGTGGCCTTGGCACAGGCCTTGGTCGCCGAGCCGGAAGTGCTCATCCTCGACGAGCCGACCAACCACTTGGATTTTGCTTCCATCGAATGGCTGGAGGCGCTGCTGAAGGATTTTCGTGGCAGTGTGTTGCTGGTCACGCATGACCGTAAGTTCTTGGATAACGTCGCCACGCGCATCGTCGAATTGGATCGCGGTCAGTTGGCGAGTTTCCCCGGCAACTTCGCCGCCTACCAAAAGATCAAAGAGCGCATGTTGTCCGACGAGGCGGTGGTGAACGCCAAGTTCGACAAGGTGCTGGCGCAGGAAGAAGTGTGGATACGCCAGGGCGTGAAGGCGCGCCGCACACGTAACGAAGGCCGTGTATTACGTTTGGAGCATCTGCGTCTGGAACGTGCGGCACGCCGTGAGAAGGTCGGCAAGGTCGAGATGAATCTGGACAAGGGAGACCGCTCCGGCAAGCTAGTGGCGGAGTTGGAGAACGTCAGTAAGTCCTTCGGCACACGCAAAGTCATCAACGATTTCTCCTGCCGCATCCAGCGCGGTGACAAGATCGGTCTGCTCGGCCCCAACGGCGCGGGCAAGAGCACACTGCTCAAGATCATCCTCGGCGAAGCGACGCCTGATAGCGGCACAGTCAATCTAGGCACAAAATTGAGCGTGGCCTACTTCGACCAGTTGCGCGCGCAGCTCGACGACAACGCCACACTCATCGATACCATCAGCCAAGGTTCAGACTTCATCGAGATCGGCGGGCAAAAGAAACACGTCATCAGCTACCTCGGCGATTTTCTGTTCGCACCGGAACGCGCGCGTTCACCTGTCAAATCGTTAAGCGGGGGTGAACGTAACCGTCTGCTGCTGGCACGTTTGTTCACACGCCCAGCCAACGTGCTGGTGCTGGATGAGCCGACCAACGACCTCGACATCGAAACACTGGAACTGCTGGAAGAGATGCTGGACCAATACGACGGTACGCTGTTCCTGGTGAGCCATGATCGCGCTTTCCTCGACAATGTAGTGACGCAAGTCATCGCGTTCGAGGGTGACGGCAAACTGATGGAATACGTGGGCGGTTACGAAGACTGGGTGCGCGTGAAGAAATT
>JBAYTV010000171.1:0-4466 GCA_041675405.1 Sideroxydans sp.
AGGAGCCTGCCACCTGTGTGCCGTGTTGCGACAAGAATAATGCGGAAGGATTGCTCACTTCGCGCAGACCTTTTTCAGTCATGGCGAACACGCCCAACTCATTCACCGCGCCAAAGCGGTTCTTGAACGCACGGATGAGACGGAAACTGGAATGGGTATCACCCTCGAAATACAGCACGGTGTCGACGATGTGTTCCAGCACGCGCGGCCCCGCCAGCGCACCCTCTTTGGTGACATGGCCGACGAGGATGATGGTGACGCCGTTGCTCTTCGCCATCCGTGTCAGTTGCGCTGCACATTCGCGCACTTGCGCTACGGAACCCGGTGCGGAAGTGAGTTGTTCTGAATACACGGTCTGGATGGAGTCGATGACCACGACATCAGGTCTCTCGTTGGCGATGGTGGCTTGGATCTTCTCTAGCTGGATCTCGGGCAACAGATTGACCGAACGCGCATCCAGCGCAAGGCGTTTGGCGCGCAAAGCGATCTGCTGCGCCGATTCTTCGCCGCTGACGTAGAGGACTTTTTGCGATTGCGAGAGGTGCGCCAACGCTTGTAGCAACAGGGTGGATTTGCCGATACCCGGGTCGCCGCCGATGAGTACCACGCCGCCCTCAACCAAACCTCCGCCCAATACGCGGTCGAACTCGGAAATGCCCGTTGGCGTGCGCGACACTTCGCTCGCTTCCACCTCGGCCAGTTGCTGCAACTTGCCCGATGCCGCCAGGGCGCTGAATCGGTTCTTACCTGCGGCAGGCAGCGCTTCCGCCACCGACTCCACCAGCGTGTTCCATTCGCCGCAATGTGGGCATTGGCCTTGCCATTTGGGCGACTGCCCTCCGCACTCGGTACAGGAATAGATCGTTTTTGCTTTTGCCATGACTGCCTGTGGTTGAACGTGTCATCCGGTGATGAGATCGAATACCGCGAAGGATAACCGGAAAACGGTGATTCCTCACCACCCGTATCGCAGCCTGCTTATTCCGCTTCAGGAGCGCGGGGCATTGCGCCCCGCCATCTTGGCTCGATACATCGCTGCGTCAGCGTATTTGAGCAACTCATCGACGCTTTGCCCATTTCCGTAAAACATGCTGACACCGACACTGGCAGTGGTCTGGTATTCATATCCTTGGAGTTGGTATGACTGACTCAACGATGTGCGGACCTTCTCCGCGACCAACTCGGCGGCAGTGGCTGCCTCAAGATCGGCACTGTCCAAGCCTTCCAACACCACGACGAACTCATCGCCACCCAAACGCGCCACAGTATCGACATCGCGCACACAATCCTGCAGCCGCTTGGCGACCTCGATCAGCAGCAGGTCGCCGATATCATGCCCCTTGCTATCGTTGAGCGCCTTGAAGCGATCCATATCCAGGAACATCACCGCGCCATGTTGCCCATTGCGCGCGCTGGCAGCGAGAGCTTGATGCAGGCGATCCATCAATAGACGGCGATTGGGCAGACAAGTGAGCGCATCATAAAAGGCGTATTGATGGATCTTCTTCTCGGCCAGCTTGCGTTCGGTGATGTCTGTGCGAATCGATACATATTGGAACGGTTTACCGTCGCCGCCCATATTGGGCACGATGGTCGTATCCACCCAATACAGATGTCCGTCCTTGGCACGATTACAGATCTCCCCATGCCAAACCTTGCCTGCTGCGATGGTGCGGTACATCTCATGAAAGAACTCTTTAGGATGCGTGCCGGAATTAAGCAGACGGTGATTCTGCCCTAGCAATTCGTCGCGCGAATACTGGCTGATAGCACAGAATTTTTCATTGATATTGGTGATCGTACCGCGCACATCGGTAATTGCCACGATCGAGTGCTGGTCCAGCGCGTATTTTTGATATTCCAGATCCATCAATACCTGCTTATAGGTTTGCTCGAGTTGTGCCAAAGCCTGTGCATTGCGCCGTGCTATGCGCTGATCGAATAACACGGCGAGCATTCCGCCGCCGAACCAGAGCAAAGAAACCATGGAGATCAGCACCACCATCATCACCGGCAGATCACGTCCGTCTGGCAGAGGGCTCAAGCAAATGCTACCCGGTTGGATATGCGTGCCCAGCATGGCGGTGTAATGCATGCCGGAGATCGCCAAGCCCATGATCACACTGCCCAGCCCGAAACGGCAGAGCTGGCATTTCATACGCTCACCCTGATACATCATCAGTAGAGCGCCCCATGAAGCGACGACGGCAATGGCCACGGACAAGACGAACAAGATCGGGTCGTAACTGATTGCGGGAGACATCATTAGTGCTGCCATGCCGGTGTAATGCATGGTGCTGATACCCGCCCCCATCAGCAGACCACTCGAGATGATGCGCATGGGATGGATGTCCGCTTCACGCAGCACATAAAAACCAAGCAGGGCTGCAACGATGGCGGGCACAGCAGAAAGTAGGGTCAAAGATAGGTCATAACCGAGCGGAATGGGCAGATGGAAAGCCAGCATACCGATGAAATGCATAGACCAGATCGCCAAGCCCAGCGTGATACCACCGGCAGCCATCCACACCCATCTTGAATACCCGCTACTCTCGCGCATGCGCTGGGCATGGGTGAGTGCCGTGAACGAGCCGACCATCGCGACCAGCACAGACAACACTATCAGCGAGACACTCCAAGTGATTGGCAACTTACGCTCCCAGCTTTGTGTTCATGCCAACGCATCCACAAGTCACACTCTGTCAGAATACGGGGCAAGGCACGACATACCCCCGCGCGGTGCAGTGTACCCCCCCTCCCCCGCAAATCATAATCAAACATCATGAGATCGCGGAGAGGCGCGAACCGCCATAGTAGAATAGCGACCATGCTAAGACTCACTGAAATCAAGCTTCCGCTAGCCCACCCACAACACGCCATCCACGATGCGATCATCCAGCGCCTCGGCATCCGCGTGGACGAATTGAAGGGATTCACCCTGTTCCGTCGCGGCTACGATGCGCGCAAACCTTCAGCCATCCTATTCATCTACACACTCGATGTGGAGGTAGCGAACGAAGCCAAAGTGCTCCTACGTTTCAAGAACGATCTGCATGTGAAGGTCGCACCAGACACCAGCTATCACCCCGTTGCCCAAGCCCACAAAGGATTAGCAGAACGACCAGTCGTCATCGGTACCGGGCCATGCGGTCTATTCGCCGGATTAATACTGGCGCAGATGGGTTTCCGCCCCATCATCCTTGAGCGCGGTAAAGAGGTGCGTGAGCGCACCAAGGACACTTGGGGCTTGTGGCGCAAACATGAGTTGAACCCGGAATCGAACGTGCAGTTCGGCGAGGGCGGTGCGGGTACGTTCTCCGACGGCAAGCTGTACAGTCAAGTGAAAGACCCCAAGCACTACAGCCACAAGGTGTTGAAAGAATTCATCCTGGCCGGCGCACCTCCCGAGATCGAATATGTGAGCAAGCCGCACATCGGCACTTTCCGCTTGGTCGGCATGGTGGAGGTGATGCGCGCGAAGATCATCGAACTCGGCGGTGAGGTACGTTTCCAAAGTCGCGTGAGCGATATCGAGATCAAAAATGGGCAAGTGCGCGGCGTGACCTTAGCCAACGGCGAACACATCGCCACACAGCATGTGGTGCTGGCCGTCGGCCACAGCGCACGCGACACGGTGGAGATGCTGCACCAGCATGGCGTGTACATGGAGGCCAAGCCGTTCTCCATCGGCTTCCGCATCGAACATCCGCAATCCCTCATCGACGCGGCACGCTTCGGCAAGAACGCAGGCAATCCACTCCTAGGCGCAGCGGATTACAAGTTGGTGCATCACGCCAGTAACGGCCGCTCGGTGTATAGCTTTTGTATGTGCCCCGGCGGCACGGTGGTCGCCGCCACTTCCGAAGAAGGTCGCGTAGTCACCAACGGCATGAGCCAATACTCGCGCAACGAACGCAACGCCAACAGCGGGATTGTTGTAGGTGTTACCCCAGATGACTACCGTGGCGGTCCGCTTGCCGGGATCGAGTTCCAGCGTCAGTGGGAGAGCCGCGCCTTTGTGTTGGGCGGCAGCAACTACAACGCGCCCGCACAACTAGTCGGCGATTTCATCGCACAGCGTCCTTCTACCAAGCTAGGCGAAGTACTCCCCTCTTACACACCGGGCGTGACACTAGGCGATCTCTCTACGGCATTGCCAGACTATGTGATCGAAGCGGTGCGTGAGGCATTGCCTGCGTTCGAGAAGAGCATCAAAGGATTCTCTATGCACGATGCCATCCTCACCGGCGTAGAGACGCGCACCTCTTCCCCCGTCAGCATCAAACGTGACGATAGCTATCAGAGCCTGAACACCAAGGGTTTATATCCAGCAGGTGAAGGTGCGGGTTACGCGGGTGGCATCATGTCAGCCGCCATCGACGGCATCGAAGTGGCCGAGGCGGTGGCGTTGAGCATGGTCAAAGGCTGATCATCCACGAAAAACACGAAAGGCACGAAAAAGAAAC
>JBAYTV010000172.1:0-4460 GCA_041675405.1 Sideroxydans sp.
CACATCGGCGGTTGCCATCATTGCGTGGCTGAAATACAGAAACATCGAGCAACAAAATCCCAAGAGTTTTCTGTGGATCACTATTGGATTGACTGGATATGCCATTGGACAAATATTTTGGGATATTCAGGCCGCCGTGGACTATTCCGGTTTTCCCGCTCCATCGGATGTGTTCTATCTATTGCTGGGACCAGGTGTCTTACTTGGCCTGATAGTGCTTATCCTCGATAGAGCGACCTACAGCGATCGTCGCCTCATATTGCTGGATACACTCACAATAGTCGTGGCGATGATCACCATTGTTCTGGTGAATTATTTGCCCAAGCGTGGCGACACCGAACTGCTCACCTTGATCATTCTCATTGCCTACCCGGTGACCTTGCTCTCGGCAGCCATAACCTCATTGAGCATGATACCGGTGCTTAGATTGCGCATAACCCTCAGCTTGATCTTGATCATCTTGGGATTGTTCATCACGGGTCTCAGTTGGATGAATTGGAATTTGTTGGCACTGGACGGGAAAACTGTTGATGGCGACTGGTTCAATGTCACTTTTTCGGCAGCGATCTTGTTCATTGGATACGGTCTTAGCCAATGGACTATCGAGAAGAACGAATCAGTGCAATGGGACAGGTTCTGTGAAGGTGTCCTGCGGCAATTCCCTATGGCGGCCGTAGTCCTCGCCGCCATTGCTGTGATCATGTCTGTTGTATCTGAAGTGCCTTTGCTCGTTGAGACTATTACAGCCGCCGGCATGGTGGTCGTGGTGATCTTGGCGATGATCAGGCAGAATTATATGTTGCAGGAGCGTGACGTTCTCTTGAAAGCTCAAACGGAGCTTGCCGCAAATAAACGGAAATTGCGTGCTTCAGAGAAGATGCTGGAAGGCATAGTTGAAAACATTCCTGCCATGGTATTCGTCAAACGTGCCAGCGATCTGCGTATCGAATTACTCAACCGCAACTGGCAATTGTTGACCGGCTATTCAAGCAAGGAATTTCTCGGAAAGAATGATTACGATTTGTGGCCCAAGGAGCAAGCTGATGCTTTCACTGCGGTTGATCGCAAGGTGCTGGCCTCGCATGAGGTCACCGAAATCCCCGAAGAGAAGCTCACCAAAGCCAGCGGTGAAACCATCCATCTCCAAACCTGGAAGGTGGCCCTGCGAGATGAGAGCGGAGAGCCAACGCATCTGCTCGGTGTAGCCATTGATATCTCTGCCCGCAAACAGGCTGAAGAATCATTGCGCGTGGCTGCCATTACCTTCGAGACACACGAAGGAATAATGATTACCGATGTCAACGGTACGATCATCAGAGTCAATCAGGCGTTTCAGGATATGACTGGGTATATTGCTGAAGAAGTCATAGGCAATAATCCACGCATGTTGTCTTCTGGGCGACATAGCAAGGAATTTTATGCTGCCATGTGGAATGAGTTGAAGCGCAGCGGTACTTGGAGCGGAGAGATCTGGGATAAGCGCAAGAGCGGCCAAATCTATCCGAAATGGCAAACAATCACTGCTGTAAAAGATGATAGAGGAGCTGTTACAGAATATGTGGCTATCTCCAGTGACATCACTTCACGCAAACAGGCAGAGGAGGAGATTCATAGCCTCGCTTTCTATGATTCTCTGACCGGGCTTCCCAACCGCCGCTTGTTAATGGATAGGCTACGTTCCGCACTGAATAGCTCGGTGCGTAGCAATCTGTATGGTGCCGTGTTGTTTCTTGATATGGACCGATTCAAGACATTGAATGATTCACTTGGGCATGATGTGGGCGATCAGTTGTTGATTGAGGTAGGGCGGCGTATTCAGGCTTGCGTGCGGGAAGTGGATTCCGTAGCCCGTATAGGCGGTGATGAGTTTGTGATATTGCTCGAAGATGTCGATGCGCATACCGAAGAAGCATCACGTAAAGCATCGCTTATAGCGGAAAAGATCCGCACTGCACTTGTGTTGCCCTACCAACTCAATGAAGGCGAACATCACAGCTCACCCAGTATCGGTGTATGTCTTTTTTGCGGCAATGCAATGACAGTCGATACATTACTCAAACAAGCTGACATGGCCATGTATCAAGCCAAGGAGTCTGGCCGCAATGCCATACGGTTCTTTGATCCTGCAATGCAACATGCTGTTGAGAGCCGAGCTGCTTTAGAAGCGGACTTGCGACATGCCTTGCCTGATCTGCAATTGCAGTTGCATTACCAGTTGCAAGTGGATGCGGAGCTACGCGCTATTGGAGCAGAAGCTCTATTGCGTTGGATCCACCCAGTGCACGGCATGGTTTCGCCCGCGAAATTCATTCCCTTGGCTGAGGAAAGTTCTCTGATCCTTGATTTAGGTAACTGGGTACTGGAAACAGCATGTAGGCAATTGAATGCATGGGCGGGAGATGATCTGACAAAAAATCTGACCTTGGCAGTCAATGTGAGTGCCAAGCAATTTGGGCAGCACGATTTTGTAGAAAAGGTGGCATCCATAATTAGAAGATTTGAAGCGGATGCCTCTCGCTTGAAGCTTGAACTTACCGAAAGCGTGGTCTTGAATAATGTGTCTGATGTGATAGCCAAAATGCATGCTCTAAAAGCGCTTGGTGTGAGTTTGTCACTGGATGATTTTGGAACGGGGTATTCATCTCTCTCGTATTTAAAGGAATTGCCGCTCGATCAAATCAAGATCGATCAAAGCTTCGTGCGCGACATCGCGGTTGATCACAATGATGCAGTGATGGTTAAAACCATCATCGATATGGCGCAGAATTTTAATATGAACGTGATTGCAGAAGGCGTTGAGACTGAAACACAGTTGGAGTTCCTCAAGCAAAACGGGTGCATGGCTTACCAGGGATATCTGTTCAGCAAGCCGATATCGATAGATCAGTTTTCTGTTTTACTCAAGTCGGTTTGAGTGCTCGCATCTAAATAAAGTGGAAGGCCGCTCCGTGCACGATCCTGCCTGTGTTCGGCCTATGTTCAACGACGGCTACTTCTAGAATGTTCGATACCTAAGTAATCGCTGATTTGTTCGGTTTTGTCGTTCATGCTAGAGAGAGGTAAGCGGGTAACCAGTTATATAAGGGTATCCGGAATCGAGTATTGAAACTCAATAATGGTAACGGCACTGGGCAACTAGGATGGTGTCGTCTTGAACTGCGTAAACCAGCCGATGCTCTTCGTCGATGCGGCGAGACCAAAAACCTGCAAGGTTATGCTTGAGCTGTTCCGGCTTCCCGATCCCCTCAAACGGAGAACGCTGGATGTCTTTCAACAGCGTATTGATTCGCTTCAGCGTAGATCGATCCTTTGCCTGCCAGAACAGGTAATCTTCCCAAGCGTGATTAGAGAATTTAATCGCCATCAGGTAGCAGTTCCCTCGGCTGTCCACCTTGCGCGGCTAACTGCTCTATTGATTCCATGAGTCGCTTCGCATTCTTTGGGCTGCGCATCAGATATGCCGTTTCCTCCAGCGCATTGAAGTCTTGCAGCGACATCATCACGACAGGTTGCCCAGCCTGACGGGTGATCAGCACCGGCGCACGGTCATCTCCAACCTTGTTCATGATCTCTGCCAGATGCTGGCGAGTGTGGCTGTACGTAATTGCTTCCATGTCTACCTCCTTCATAATTGTACAAATAATAGTACAACTTTGGGCGATATTCAACACTGAATTCCGGATGCCTTAAATATAGGCTAGTTCCTCCGTCAACGAAACGAGCGCTCTATGCATATCCAGTGTCTTCACGGAAAGACTTTCAACGGATTCTTGGCAGACGGAATTTGACATTTGCTTCTCCTAAGTCAGCCGGGTTCATCGACTCACGGTCAAATGTTAGGAGCTTGCAGGGAGTAGGTATGTCTGTTGCCACACATACTTGCTGGGGGAAGCGTTGCATTGGTCGCCTTAATATAGGCACTTTGATCGGGTGTGACGCTCGTAACTAATTGATATATAATGCACACGTTTTGTTGAGGCAGGCTGCGAACCAAAGAGCAGGAGCTCGAATCACTTTGGGGGCACCGTATTCAATGAGGTTTAGGTTGAATGCCTAAACCTCATTTGTTTTTGTAGTTTTGCAATCCCGACCTTTTTAGGCAGGTAAATTCATTCATAGACAATCGTGCAATTTAGCTGTTCTGAATGCACAATGACGACCAAATAAAGCTGCTACAGATTTTTTCGGCGATTGCGTCGAGTGTTGAATATGTTATCTAACCGATCAAGCGGCATATTGCTGCATCCAACATCCTTACCCGGACCATTCGGTTCTGGGGATTTCGGCTCGGCTTCATTTCAATTCGTTGACTGGCTTTCCAAAGCAGGTCAAACACTTTGGCAGATGCTACCTCTGAGCGAGGTGGGCTCCGGCAATTCACCCTATATGAGCAGCTCCGCATTCGCGGGGAGCCTTTTGCTGGTCGATCTGGAAGAGTTGGCGCAGCACGGTTGGCTGAC
>JBAYTV010000173.1:0-4452 GCA_041675405.1 Sideroxydans sp.
CGCCCGCTTTCAATTCAGCCAATACGAGATTGGCCCCGCCCACCAAGCGTGTCACTTGGGCGCGACCGCTTTCAATCAAATAATAGTAATCACCCTCTTCACCCTCGCGGATGATGGCGTCCTTCTCCCACACCCCGATGGCCTCGACTCGACTGAGCAATTTACCGATATTCGCAGGTGGCAGATGCGCAAACGGACCATGATTGAGATTCTCTGCACTGAACATGCCCGAGTTCAGCAATCTACGAACTGCCGCCTCCGAGCCTTCTTTATCGGCTGGAAGCTTGGCATCCTCGTGATGTCCGAATTGGTCCCATGTCACCATACGATCAAGCAGATCGTCATCCACCCTTAGCAACTGTGCCTTGCTCAATGCCTTGGCAGAACGAATATCGGGTTGACGCTTACCGATGGGGTGGCGCGCCCATTCCGAATCTGCTCGAATGACGACCTTGTTGCCATCGGCATACACCAACTCCATCTCACCACGGATCAGATAGACCGACTGCCCGTGCAACGGGTGGGCGGCAAACGGGTCTTGCCCCATATTGACGGCCTCGACGTTGCAATAATCCAGCAATTCTCTGAGGCGTGCAGGACTGAAACTAGAGATGGGTTCTAGTGCAGCAAGCACTCTGATGTCGATCATTTCATTCATGGAAGTCGTCTGCTCAAAATTCGAATTCTTGCCCGTTTTGTAAGATCTTAGGGGTGAATCTCTTCACCCGTTCGGCTATCTGTTTCATCGTCAACTCCACTTCACCCGGCTTCAGATGTGTGACGAATATCTCAGGGTGAGATTCTAGCTTGGCTAGCTCCTCAGCCAATAGGCTGGGGCAAAGATGTTTCGAGAGGATCGCCAATTCTCTTTCAGCATCAGAAAAAGCCGTCTCAATGATCAAATATTTCAAGTTCTGGATGCTGTTGACCGCTTGCCAAAAAGCATCGCACGTTGTCGTGTCTCCACTGAACACCAAACTAGCGGCACCGCTATCGATTTTGAATCCGACCGCTGGGACCACATGATTGACGGGCAGTGCGGTAAGACTGCGTCCTTCAACTACAACAGCCTCCCCCAACTTTATGTCTTCGTAACGCATCACCGGCTGATGCATATTGGGGATGGCCGAAAAATCAGGCCATATCTCCCAATTGAAGATATGCTTCTTGAGGATGGCGATAGTCTCAGCTGTAGCGTGGATAAGTAAGGGCTTTTCGCGCATGAACCCCACGCTATCGACAAGCAAAGGCAGGCAGGCGATATGGTCAAGATGTGAATGCGTGATGAAGATGTGATCGATCATACTCATCTCGGCCAAACTCAAATCACCCAATCCTGTCCCAGCATCGATGAGGACGTCATGGTCGAGCAAAAGTGAGGTCGTGCGGAAATTTCCGCCGATCCCGCCACTACACCCGAGCACTCTTAGTTTCATCGACATTTGGCTCACTTGGTCTTGAATGTGAATACACCATCCCAATTCTCGCCGGGAGGTTCTTTGCGGAAATAGGCCACGCGCTCCGCATACACTTGATACAACTTCGATTTTGGCGACATGTTGCACAAACTCAATAGTTGCAACTCGGCTTTATCCCAATCCTGCTTGCGATATAAACGCAGTGCTTGGTTGAAGATCTTGATCTCTTCCAGCACATCCTTGCTAACTTCATCGTGCAACCCGATCGGCTCAAAGATAGCGACTGGCTGCAATTTTCCCTTCACTCGTACCAGATCGACTTCCCGATAAACGAATTCTGGAGTCTGCTCCTTGGTGTGTTCTCCCACCAAAACACCCGCTCCATATTCCTTCGTGATCCCCTCCAAACGCGAGGCGAGATTCACCGCATCCCCCATCACGGTATAAGCGACACGAACCTCTGACCCCATGTTGCCGACGCTGACCCGGCCAGTATTGATACCGACACCGATGTGTATCTCGGGCCAGCCGCGCTCTTTGAAGTGGGGTTGCAACCTTGCCAATTCCATTTGCATCTCGATCCCTGCAAGCACTGCATTGTGCGCATGCTCCGGCAGCGGATTGGGCGCACCCCAGAACGCCATGATGCAGTCGCCCATATATTTGTCCACCTTGCCGTGATGCTTAGAGATCACGCGCGACAAAGGGGTCAGGAACTCGTTCATCAACTGACTCAATTCCTTGGGGTCGAGGCCCTCTGAGATCGTGGTGAAACCGCGCACATCAGAGAACAGGATACTCATCTCGCGACTCTCGCCCTCCATCGACACCACTTGCTCCGGATGCTTGCTCATCTCGTCCACCAACTCGGTCGGCACGTACTTCCCGAACAGGTGCGTGATCTGTCGCTTTGAGCGCGATTCCACGAAGTAGCCGAACGACATGTTCAGGGCGAACAGTCCCAAGATCATCAATATGCCTCCCGCCAACGGAAGTGCGATATCGCCGTATTCCCACATATATCGATTCAGCACGACGTCACCCGTCATCGCACCCAAAGTAACCAGCATGCCGCGCACCGGACTCAACAAGGGCAGAACCACGCTCAATGCGATACCGATGAGCATCAACAGAACAACGTTCGCCCCCAACACATACGGCGGACTTTGTTTGACATCTTGATTCAGGATGCCGCTGATCATATTGGCATGTACTTCCACCCCGGGGTAGACCTCGCCAACGGGCGTGCTTCGCATATCCATCAGCCCAGGTGCAGAAGTCCCGACCAACACGATCTTGTTCTGCAGGTTCTCTAAAGGCGCCTCACCGCGCAACACAGAAGCTGCAGAGATGTATTGAAAAGTACCCCTGCCACCACGGTACGGAATCAACGCGCTGACCTGAGAATCGACGGGGATGATCATGTCCCCTTGCGCCGATTCCAACGACAGCCATTCCAACCCCCCGTAATCCTTACTTTGGCCAGCCGCGAATCCCGGCACCAACTTGGGATTACCCAACACCGTGCGCACCATCGCCAAAGATAGCGATTCATAATAAGCGCCTTCGTGCTCGACGATCATCGGGATGCGGCGAACTACACCATCAAAATCAACCACCGGATTGAAGTGGCCTGCTGTTGCAGCACTCGACTGCAATTCAGCCAGATTCGCACCATAACTATCCCAACCGAGGAACTCGATAGGGCGACCTTTAAACGCTCCTGTAGCAAAGACGGGGGGCGGTAATGTGCCAGACTTACTTGAAGATAAGCCCTTCTCGCTGTTGCTGAAGTAATACCCCAGAACGACATTGCGCTGTTTGAGCTTGTCAGCGAACAAAGCATCGTACTCGAGCACGGGTTTGATTTGAGTCAGAACCGATTGGAACTGCGCGACATCCTTGAATTGCTTACGGCCCAACTCTTGCAAGACGTTGAGACCAGAGCTGGTGTCCTTTTCTGCGAACACAACGTCGAAGCCGACAGCAGCGACTTTGTAGCGATCGAAAAGCTCATCCATCAGGGTGGCCATCTTGTCCCTACCCCATGGCCAGCGTCCTTCTTGCTTCAAACTCTTTTCGTCGATATCGAGAATGACGATGCGATCATCCGGCGTATTCGGCAGCGTCATCCGCATCCGGTAGTCGTACAACTTAGCATCCGTGAATTGAACGAAACCCAGTCGGTAGAACTTGGCCGCATCGCCCAAGAAGATGAGCATGACGAGCAATCCCAAGCCGACGAGCAGTGCATGCTTTCTCATGTACTGCTCTCTTTGCTAGCAGAAAGAAGCGCCTGCCTAGAGATCACTTTAAGTCTCCTTGATCAGGTCTTGAAGTAAAACTCCATCTTGACCCCTGCGAGTTCGATGATGTCATGATCTTTCAATTGGTGAGGTTGCTCGCCCACCGACGCACCATTCACCAACGGAAAACTAGCGCCCTCGACATGGGTGATGAAATATCCATGCGGACGGCGCGCTAGGACCGCGACCTGCACGCCAGGCTTGCCAAGCGTGGTCAGATTCTTGCTGAGTTCCAACTCGCGTCCCAAGTTGGGCCCATTCAATATCTGGATGATCGCTACAGGTGTTTGTCCCGCAGGCGCCGGTGCCGCCACGTGGGCAGGGGCGGGTGCGACATCGACCTTGGGGGCCGTGGTATTGAACTGTGTGGTCGATTCGTGTTTGGCCGCAGCACCTGCATTACCTTGGGTCTGATTGAACCCGTCTTCTGGCTTGGCTTGTTTGACGGGCGCACGCAGCACCATGGTCTTCTCGAAATCGGCCGAAGACGTCTGCGTTGGCTGGTCATTCAAATACTTAAGTTTGTACTTTCCGATTTCGATGACGTCGCTGTTCTGCAAGAAATGTTTCTGCGTCGGTGCGCCATTGACGACCGAACCATTGGTGCTTCCCAGATCCTCAAAGAAGGAATCGTTCAGGATGGTAATGACAGCAGCGTGCTCGCTACTCACCGCCAGATTGTCGATGGCAATGTCGTTGTGCGGCTTGCGACCGATAGTGGTGCGCTC
>JBAYTV010000174.1:0-4447 GCA_041675405.1 Sideroxydans sp.
GCTGGCTATGGCGCGAGTGCCGATGCTTATCACATCACATCGCCAACCATGGATGGCCCTAAGCGCAGCATGTTGAACGCTTTGAAAGATGCCGGTCTTACCCCAGAGCATGTGCAGTACGTCAATGCGCACGGCACCTCTACTCCAATGGGGGATAAGAACGAGAGTGATGCCATCAAGGCTGCCTTCGGTGAACACGCCAAGAAGATCGTGGTCAATTCCACCAAGTCGATGACGGGTCATTTGTTGGGCGGCGCGGGCGGTATCGAATCCCTGTTTTGCGTGCTAGCCATCCACAATCAGATATCCCCACCCACTATCAATATCTTCGAACAGGATCCAGAGTGTGACTTGGATTACTGTGCCAACACGGCGCGTAACATGAAGATCGATGTAGCCATGAACAATAACTTTGGCTTTGGCGGCACCAACGGAACGCTGGTATTCAGAAAAGTCTGACCCTAGGCCACGATGCTGGTCAACGGTCTACCTAGCGCTTCAATCTCTCCCCAAGATCGTGGTTTCAACTACGGCGACGGTGTGTTCCGTACCTTGCTCGTTCGGCAGGGGCGGCCCCACTCTTGGAACCGCCACTACCTGAAATTGCAACAGGACTGTGTAGCACTCCGCCTCGATTGCCCAACTTCAGAGACACTCCTTGGCGATATCGCCGTATTGAGTGCTACTGCGCCCAATGGCGTGGCCAAGATCGTTGTCACTCGTGGTGACGGGCAGCGCGGCTACGCAATATCAGGTTCACCAACTCCAGTTCGGGTGGTCACCCTCAACCCGATCCCCGTCTTTGAGGATCATCACTACACATCGGGTATCAAGCTACATCGATGCCGATTGAAACTCGGACATCAAACAAGGTTGGCTGGCATCAAACACCTCAATCGCTTGGAGAACGTGCTTGCTGCGACAGAATTTGCAGAGCTTGGTTTGCCAGAGGGTTTGCTAGAGGACGCTGATGGATACCTTGTGTCTGGCACTCGCTCCAACCTTTTTTTCATTCGAGGTCGAACGCTTTACACTCCAGATCTGAGCCGTTGTGGCGTCGCTGGGGTACAGCGAGAGCGTGTGATGGATTGGGCCAAGGAACATGGGGTCGAATGCAAAGTCGCGCAGATGCATTTCGAAGAGATGTTGCGCGCCGAAGAGATATTCATTGTCAACAGCGTGTTCGGTTTGTGGCCGGTAGGGCAGGTTGCCAGCTATAAACGCAGCGAACATCCAACCTCATGGAAGATCCAGGAATGGCTGAACGATGAGAACAATTAAGAGACTATTTAATCTAGCCCTATTGCTGGCGGTCACCCTTATAGGTGTGTTGGCCTATATTTCGTTCACGCCGAACCCGCTTCCGCGTACCCCTATCGAATTCTCACTGAAGCCGGGTACCAGTCTAAAGGGGGCAGCCATCCAGATGCAACAAGCAGGTGTTCTTGAGAACGACTTCGCCTTTGTGCTCCTTGGGCGCGTCCTCAACAAAGCGACCCAGATCAAATACGGCAACTACCAACTCGAAAGATCCGTTTCGAACTTTGAACTGTTAGACATCATCAGCTCCGGTCGGACAGAGCAGAGCCAAGTGACCATCGTCGAAGGACTGACCTTCAAAGAGCTACGCACCCTGTTGAATTCCCATGCAGGACTTCGCCATGACAGCGCCGCGATGTCTGAGTCGGAGATAATGCAAAGTATCGGTGCCGCCGAGACTTATGCAGAAGGATTGTTCTTCCCAGACACCTACAATTTCTCAAGCGGGAGCAGCGACCTCTTGGTATGGAGGCGTGCCTATCAAACCATGCAGAAACATCTCCTGTCGAACTGGGAGAAACGAGATGCTGATCTTCCACTGGAAACTCCCTACCAAGCTTTGATATTGGCTTCTATAGTGGAAAAGGAGACAGGGCAGGCAATGGATCGCCCCATGATCGCCTCGGTATTCACCAATCGCTTACGGATCAAGATGCGCTTGCAGACCGACCCGACGGTCATCTACGGTATGGGCGAAAACTTCGATGGCAACCTGCGTCGTCGCGACCTGACAACGGATACCCCTTACAATACCTATACAAGAAATGGGCTGACACCGACGCCGATCGCATTGCCCGGTCTCGCATCTATCCAAGCGGCGCTCCATCCAGCACAAAGCAATGCGCTGTACTTTGTAGCCAAGGGGGATGGTAGCTCGCACTTTTCAAGTCGTTTGAGTGAACACAACAACGCGGTTAATCGCTATCAAAAATGAGTAAAGCTAAATTCATCACCTTCGAAGGCGTGGACGGGGCAGGGAAGAGCACCGGACTGGACTGGTTCGCCGATGCCTTGCGTCAGCGCGGAATCGACCTCTTAGTTACGCGCGAACCCGGGGGGACACCATTGGGTGAACAGCTACGCGAGATACTGCTCAACCAACCCATGCATGTGGAGACCGAGGCGATGCTGATGTTCGCTGCTCGGCGCGAACACGTAGAAAAGGTCATCCGTCCCGCTTTGCAGCGCGGCACTTGGGTCATCTCTGACCGTTTCAGCGACGCCAGCTTTGCTTACCAAGGTGGAGGCAGGGGGGTGCCGCTGGCTAAATTGGAACAACTAGAACAATGGGTGCATGCAGATCTGCAACCAGACCTGACCTTGCTGTTCGATATTCCCATCGAGGTGGCTAGGCAGCGCCTCTCAAATAATGTGAGCCTAGATCGTTTCGAGCAGGAAAAGGGCGAGTTCTTCGAGCGCGTACGCCAAGCCTACCTCGCCAGAGCTGCCAAATCACCGCAGCGAATCGCAGTGATTCATGCCGAAAAGACCTTGAATGAGGTTCAGCAGGAACTTTCAAATATAGTTGCATCACTTTGAAATGAAACAACTCTATCCTTGGCAATCAGAATCATGGCAATCATTGCAAGGATTGCGCTCAAGGCTACCTCATGCCTTGTTGATCAAAGGTGCTCAAGGGATCGGCAAACTCGATCTAGCGCTTAGTTTTGCCCAATCGCTTCTGTGTGCTTCTCCAAAGCAAGATGGAATGCCCTGCGAGGAATGTGACTCCTGCCATTGGTTCGAGCAGGATAGCCACCCAGATTTTCGTCTCATACAACCCGATGCGATGAGCGTAGCCGAAGATGGCGAAGAAAAATCTGGCGGCAAAAAGCCGTCTCGCGAGATCTCGGTAGATCAGATTCGCGACCTCTCTAGCTTCGCCAACCTGTCTGCGCATTGTGGTGGGTATCGCGTGGTGGTGGTCTATCCCGCCGAAACGATGAACAACAATGCGGCCAACTCATTGTTAAAAACACTCGAAGAACCTACGGATAAGCTGTTGTTCTTATTGATAACGCATAAGCCGCAACAACTGCTTCCGACCATCCTCAGTCGTTGTTTAGGATTCACCGTCAATACACCGACACGCGAAGTCGGAGCCGCTTGGCTCACCCAACAAGGCATCAAAGACCCAGACCAAGCATTAGCCCAGACTGGCTTCGCCCCCCTGCAAGCTTTGAATTGGGCGGAGGCGGGAGAAGGTGCCGAGGAGAGGAAAATGCTGTTAGCCGCCATTCGCCAGCCGTCCAAGATGGATGCGTTGACCTTGGCCGAAAATCTGCAAAAGACCCAGCCCATCCACGTCATCCACTGCCTGCAGCAGTGGTGTCACGACCTAGCCAGCGCCCAGTTGGCAGGCTCAGTCAGATATTTCCCAGAGCAGACCTGTGAGCTGGCCAAGCTGGCAGGCAGTGTTTCTTCTATGGCCTTGATGCGATTCCAGAAGGAATTGTTGGAGGCACGCCGCGCCGCTTTCCATCCCCTAAATCCAAAGTTGTCCTTGGAGTCATTGCTCCTGTCCTACCGCCAGCTTTTCGCTGCCTGATATCCACATGTTCATCGACTCGCACTGCCACCTCAATTTCCCGGGATTGTCTGAGGATATGGATAGCCTCCTAGCTAACATGAGCGCCAATCAGGTGAGCCACGCTTTATGTGTCTCGGTCGATCTGGCAAGCTTTCCCGATGTCCTCGCATTAGCCGTTCAACACGACAACCTATATGCCTCCGTGGGCGTCCATCCTGATTACGAACTGGAATCCGAACCGACCCAAGCTGATCTGGTCAGCCTGGCACAACATCCCAAGGTCATCGCCATCGGTGAAACTGGGTTGGACTATTATCGTCTGACTGGCGACTTGGATTGGCAACGGGAGCGTTTCCGCACCCATATCCGTGCAGCCAAGGAATGTGACAAACCCCTCATCATCCACACCCGATCCGCTGCGGCAGACACCCTAAGAATCATGTCCGAGGAAGATGCAGGCAAAGCCGGAGGGGTGATGCATTGTTTCACCGAGAATCTGGAAGTAGCTAATGCAGCCATCGAGCTTGGGTTCTACATCTCGTTTTCCGGCATCCTGACTTTTAAGAACGCAACCCAGATCAAAGAGGTCGCCCAGAA
>JBAYTV010000175.1:0-4421 GCA_041675405.1 Sideroxydans sp.
CGTCCCATCTTCAAAAATGACATACACGAAGGACGCACCGAAGAAGGAGAAGCCGCGCACCACTTTTGACTTGGGCACGGACAGCATCGCCGTGGTGAGTGGATAAGTGACTTGGTCTTCCACCACTTGCGGTGCCTGTCCCGAGTATTCTGTATAGACGATGACTTGCACATCCGATAGGTCGGGCAGCGCATCTAACGGTGTCTTCACCAGCGCATATATGCCTGCCAGCGTGATGAACAGTGTGGCGAGCAGAACCAGAAAACGGTTGCGTGCTGACCAATCAATGATTGTGTTGAGCATGGCTAGCCTCCTGTGTTGCGGCATTCAGTTTGGTGATGACCCATTCATCTGGGGCACGCTCGACAATCTCGAAATCGATCTTGCTACCTGGCTTGATGCCACTTACCAACGCAGCGTTAGCCAATGCGAAATCCATCGTCATTCCAGGCCAACCTAGTGATTTGATGGGCTGATGCGTGATACTCAAAGTGCCATCTTTGTTGATGGCTTCGAGGATGCCTTGTGCTTGATGCCCTACCACGGTCGGCTTGGTTTGTTCCGTTGCAGCATGACCCGCATGTTCTGCGGCTGGCGCGGCCTTGTCCTTCTTGCTTGTTGACGAGGCACTGCCGCCATGCCCATGACCAAGCCCGCCCAACGCAGCCTTCAAGTTGCTCTCTGCATCAATTAGGAAGTTGGCCGAGGTGACGACCTGTTCTCCTTCCGCAACACCGCTCAACACTTCGACGTAGTCGTCGCTACGACCACCAAGGCTGACATTACGTGGTTCGAAACGTCCTTCCGCCAGACGCACCAGCACGACTTGTCTTGTGCCGCTGTCGATCACAGCCGAGGTCGGCACGGCCAGCACCTTGCCGCCTTTACCCACGGCGAGGGAGGCATTGGCGAACATAGCAGGCTTGAGCAGCGTCTTCGGATTAGAGACCTGCATGCGCACTTGCACCGTGCGTGTCGCGCTGTTCAAGGTTGGATAGATGAAATCAACCTTGCCATCGAATGTACGCTCCGGATAGGCATCGACTTTGATTTGTGCGGTACTGCCGAGTTGCAGTTGTCCGATTTCTTGTTCTGGCACATCAGCGACGACCCAAACGGAAGATAAGTCGGCAATCTGGTACAACACTTCGCCCGGCATGAAGCGCATGCCTTGCACGGCCTTTTTCTCCAGCACGATGCCGGCTTCCTTGGCGTAGTAGGTGATGCGATTACCGTTCAACTTGGCATCACTGACATCCCAGTTTTTCAAGCGCGTCGCACTCGCTTCGGCCAAACGTTGCATGCTTTGCTTGGCTTCCGCATCGGCATCTTTCATAGCGGCCAAACCTTGTGCAGCGAGCGATTGTTCGCGTTGTGCTGAGACCAGTTCTGGGCTGTACACATCGAACAGCGCTTGACCTTTGCTGACGAGCTGGCCGGTGGTGTTCACATGCAGACGTTCCACCCAGCCTTCGAACTTCGGCGCGATGGTGTAGGTGCGGCGCTCGTCGATCTCGATGCGTCCGGTCACGCGCAAGCTGCTGTTCATTTCACGCAAGGTTGCCGCTTCACTCTTCACACCCAGCTTTTGCACCTTGTCGATGCTGATGTTGATGGCAGAGGCGGACTGCTCTTCTCCTGTATAAACCGCCACATAATCCATCCCCATCGAATCTTTTTTCGGCACCGGCGAGGTGTCTGCCAATCCCATCGGGTTGCGGTAATACAGCACTTTGCGTCCCGACTCTGTGCTGGATGCCGTTTGCACGGCAGTCCTGCTTTGTGTGCCGAACCAGTAAGCCGTGGCGGCGACAGCCAGCAACAACAGAGCAACGGCGATTTGTTTGGTCGTGGTGTTCATCATTCTTCTCCTAAATACTTCTCGATATCGGCCAGACGCAATTGCATGTCGGTCTGAGCTTGCAGGTGTTGTTGTTTGGATTTGAGGATCTGTTTCTGCGCTTCGATGAGCATGCCGAAGGACACTTTGCCCGTTTCGTATCCGGCTAATGCCGACTGATAGGTCAACTCGGCTTGGGGTAGCAGACGCGTAGTGATCAGTGTCTCGGTGCGCCGTGCCGACTCCAGTGCCGACAATGCCTCAGAGAGTTCCGATCGCATCTGGTCGAGTAGTGCCTGTTTGCGTGCAGTCGAGGCGGACAGCATGGCTTCGGTCTCACCTTCTTGTGATCGGCGCGCTGACTGCTGCAAGGGAATGTTCAACTCCAACATCAAGTCCCATTGTTTGATCGTGTTGCCACTCTGGGTGGGTGCGACGCCAAAGGTGAAATCGGGATAGCGTTTGGCGTAGCTCAGCTCGCGGCTCTTTTCCGCTGTTTGGATATCCGCTTCGGCGATGCGCAGTTGTGGGTTGCGGGCGCGTAGCTGTTCTAGCAATGCCGCTTCGTCGAGGGATGCGGGCGATGGCATGTTGCGAAGTTGTTCTGGCTCGGCGAGAGGTGCGCTCGTTGGGCGCGATAACAGGGCATTGAGACGCGCATGGCTGTGATGATGCTCGTTCTGCAATGCGATGAGTTCGCCGCGCAGCAGGGTCTTTTCCAGTTGCACTTGGATCACGTCCTGCTGGGTAGCCAGGCCATGGGCATAACGGGTCTGGACGATCTGTTCCATGTTGTCCAGCAAGTCTAAGGTTTGCTGCGTCAAGCGTTCGTTGGCGGCGGTATAGTGATACATCGCATAGGTCTGCTTGATGCGGTTCGCCAAGTCGGTCCAAGTCGCGGCCATTTGTCCATCGGCTTGTGCCATCTTGGCCTCGGACACCTCGCGTTGCAGCCCGCGCTTACCTGACCACGGCACGCTCTGCATCAAGAGATAACGTGTGCCACCGCCTCGGGTGACATCCATCGGCTCGATACGCAAGACGGGGTCGGCTAAGGCGGCAGAAGGTTCTGCGCGTCGGGTGGCAGCTTCGACATCAAAGCGCGCTGCGGCGAGGCTGGGGTTGTGCTCGCGCGCGTAGCGCAACAAACCTTCGACGTTACTACCGAGCGTGGTCGTGCCGACCGCCTTTACGGCGGGCGCAGTGAGGACGGTACTGTTTTGCAGAGGCAACACCTCTGCTGCATGGCTGCTGGATAGCCACACACCGCACACCAAGGTCATCAGTCTTAAATAGTTTTTCATGATCCACATCCAGTTGCTTTGCGATACAAGCAGACAGCCGAAAACGACTGCCGAACGGGCAGGACGAGAAACGTTTAGGAATTACAGACGGACTCGTCCTGCGTTAGACGCGGGCGAGGGGTGGTGGATCGAGTGGAGCGGAAAGATGAGAGACGAAAGTCTCGGGGATAGAACTAACAGCCTGCGAACCGGTTTCGGTCAGTTGCATGGCAACCACCGGTGTGTCGAGATAAGCCGTGCAAGCCAGATGGCAAACGCCGCAAGACGTGCAACCAGAATCGCCTTCATCGCTTGTCTGCATGGCTTCGTGGTCATGAGACATCATGTTGTGATCCATCATTTCGTCGTGTGACATGGACATCATCTCAGCCGATTCGTGACATTCGCCCTGCTGCAACTGCATCGCGAGCGAAGCCGCCAGTGCGCTACCGCTAGAGAGTGGTAACCACAACAGCATGAATACGGCAATAAACTTTCGGAATGAACGAATCATGATCGCAGTGTGGCAATGTTTAAGGTATTAGTCAATTGTGCATGGCTCTAGCTACAAAACCACCATGGCCGAGAGCTAGATAAACCTTTTAGCGCACGCGCTGACTGCACTTATGGAATGTCTCCTGACACTTCTTTGTCGAGCTAGCTGCACCTATGACCGCTGACCGGCCCATACCTGCCGTTGGTTCATCTAGATGCCACTGTCCGTTTAGGCCGATTATGCAAAGTCCTCGATTATGTGAAGTGAAAGGTTGAAATCCGCACGAAACGCTGACTGGTAGTGACACGCGCAAATTCAGACCTTCACATAATCTCAGCGACTTCAGGAAATCGATCAGCGAGTCAAACAGCCGGTCGCATTTGCTGCCACCCCTCTCATATTGCGCAGGTGCACGTCTAACGCGGAACTGTGCGTAGCAGTGTGGGCCAGATTTGTCTTCTGACGTGGGACTTCTTGATCAGGCTACTACAGAAATTATGTCCAGCTTACATTTGCATCACCACCTGCCTTGCCGCTTACTTCCTACCTTTCAGCACAGCCCGCTCCGAAACTTCACATAATCGAGGACTGTGCATAATCGGCCATAAGAGACACTGAGGAATTGCTGAAATGGCAGCCAGTTCGGACAGCATGAGTGTCTGCTTCACATCCAGCTTGAGTCGTTCGTAGAAAGTGATTCGATAACGTTCGGGAGACGCTCAGTTGCGATTCCTTGCAGCAATATTACAGAATGCGGCCAGATACCCTGGGGGCAAATTAGCGCGATCGGCCTACGCATCAG
>JBAYTV010000176.1:0-4416 GCA_041675405.1 Sideroxydans sp.
CCCATGATGTGGTCGTTCATGAACGAATCGCGCAGGCTGACCAATCTGCGCATGAAGCAGGAATTGAAGGTGACGCTACGCTATCCGACCGTGGCGTCGATACTCAAAACATCAACCCAAGCCTGAAGTCGGCTCGATTCGCCGCACTCAATCCATCGTAAGACACCGAGCCGATGCTAAAGAGAAACATATCCATCTTGAAACCTATCGAGACCATCGAGTAGGGATAGCTCTTCCCACCAACCGAGTATTTGTAATCTACGCCGTTTATCACATACGCATGTGAGATCGTCGATTCACCTTTAACCAACGCCATAAAGATATCGTCAAAGGTCGCAGTGAACTGCAATCCCGCATCAGCCATTTCGACATAGACGCTGTCCGTTGCACTATTGGGCTTGTTGGAATAGTCGGCTGACCAGCGGCTATATGCAAGATGTGGGCCGACCAATATCTTCATATCATCGACCTGAGCTCCCAGCCCGATGCTTCCCCCGAAACCGAAGCCCATCTTAGAGTCATCCCGCAAATATGCGACCTCACAAAGACTGAGGGAGCCATCAGGCTCCCTCAGTTTGATTCAAGACAAACTGTGAACTATTACTTCCAGATCGCTTTGCCATCCTCAGACTTGATCTTTGCCTTCCAAGCATCGCGGATCATCTTGGTGACGTTCTCAGGCAACGGTACGTAGTGCAAATCGCTGGCCATCTTGTCGCCTGCTGGAGTGAAGGCGAAGTCGAAGAACTTCAATGTCGAAAGTGCTACATCGGCTTTCTCTTGGCTCTTGTACACCAAAATGAATGTCGCACCTGTGATAGGCCAGCTGTCTTTGCCTGGCTGGTTGGTCAACATCATGTAGAAGCCTTTGTCAGCATCCCACTTCGCGTTAGCTGCAGCCGCCTTGAAGTTTTCTGCTTCAGGTTTGACGAAATTGCCATCTTTGTTCTTCATCAAAGCGTAAGGGATGTTGTTCTGCAAAGCGTATGCGTATTCAACGTAACCGATAGAGTTCTTGATACGTTGCACGTAAGCAGCAACGCCTTCGTTACCCTTGCCGCCGGTACCAACAGGCCATGCCACTGAACTGCCGCTACCCACGCCACGCTTCCAGTCGATGCTCACTTTGGACAGGTAGTCAGTGAAGATCGCTGTCGTGCCGGAGCCATCAGAACGGTGAACCACGGTGATAGCCGCATCTGGCAGTGCAACGCCTTTGTTTTCCACAGCCAACTTGGGATCATTCCATTTGGTGATCTCGCCCATGAAGATCGCAGTCAAGGTTTCAGCTGTCAATTTCAGTTGGCCGGAAGCTACACCTTCCACGTTCACAACAGGAACCACACCACCGATCACGGTCGGGAACT
Organism: Sideroxydans sp.; assembly: GCA_041675405.1. Classification (GTDB taxonomy): domain Bacteria; phylum Pseudomonadota; class Gammaproteobacteria; order Burkholderiales; family Gallionellaceae; genus Sideroxyarcus. The sequence continues at coordinate 1,368 of JBAYTV010000176.1, forward strand.
GGGTCAGACCGTTGAAATCCAGATCTTCGATTTTCAACGGAGCATCGGTTGCGCCGAAATCGACTGTTTTCGCTTTGATCTGCTTGATACCGCCACCGGAACCGATGGATTGATAGTTCATGCCTACACCAGTCTGTGTCTTGTAGGCATCAGCCCACTTGGAATAGACAGGGTAAGGGAAGGTCGCGCCTGCGCCGGTGATGTCGGCAGCAGTCGCCACGCTTGTCGAAAGCAACATCGCGGTGATGCCGAGGCCGCCAAGGATACGTGCAACTTTTTTCATATGATTCTCCAATTTGATTAGGGTGCGTTGTTACTAGCACTCGGCCAGTGGACGGTACTGTAGTGTCAAATTGTTACAGCTTGATGACAAAAGGAAGAAGGCTGCTATCGCTCGTTTGTCATCAATATATCATCCAAGCGTCATCAATGTTTCGCACAGCGTCGCGATACTGCACGTCATGCGAATGCTCTTACCTCAATGGCGCTGGCTCATCCCACTACTTCTTTGGAGTGCCGATGCGAATGCATGGGGACTATACACCCATGTGTACTTCGCCCAGATGTTGCTGTGGGCCGTACCTCTCACCGACCCGCGTTATCGCCGCGCCATCAAGAATTTCCCTCAGTTGGTCTTGGCGGGCGCGTGCCTGCCTGATCTGGCGATATTGAGTCAGCGCCCTTGGGGTGAGCCGTTCTCCACCACACACCAATGGCAACGTGCCCGCAAGCTACTGGACGACGCACAAAGTGACGAAGAATATGCACTCTCTTTAGGCTTCGCCAGCCACTTGCTGGTAGATGTCATCGCACACAACCACTTCGTCCCCGCGCACGAAAAGATGTGGGGCAACGTCCCCCTTCTGACGCATGCAGCATGTGAGTGGGCGATGGACATGCATATCCGCCCGCAGTTGTTCGCGCAACCTTCCGAGTTGATGCGCACCCATCGAGAAGCGCTGGCCGACTACGTCTCCACGCATTTCGATTGCCCGCACAGCCTAGCGATACGCGGCATCGATGTTCTCGCTGGAGCGGAAAGCTTGTTGCGCACAAGTCGTTTGTCGCATCTGTGTTACTACGCAGCGAGTCGCTTCGATGTGAGGATGCAACGTCGCTTCAACTACTACCTGAGCGAGACTGGGACACGGCTAGCGCACATCGACCGTATCCTGTTAGGCGAGTTACCCCTGTGGGATCCTGATCCACAGGCAGACGACCCAGAATTGCGCCAGCGCATCGAACTGATGACACCATCACAACTGCGCCACCGCATCCCTTTGCCGCTGGATGTGTTCAGCGTTCCCTAGTTCACACCCCCATTCCCGTCCTTCGGCAGGCTCAGGATAAACTGCCCTGCAGGCAGTTGAGAATCCAGTTGAATTTCATTTGGTAGATATCAAACACTGGATTCCCGCCTGCACGGGAATGACGAACTCGTTAGAGGGCGAGTGAACCGAAGGCGAGTGCCGCACCCAATGCAGCACCGGCGATGACATCACTAGGGTAGTGCAAGCCAAGTATGGGACGAGACAATGCGACCAGCGTAGCAAACGGCACGACCAGCCAGAACAGTGCTGGAAAGTATGCGACCGCGACGATGCTGAACGAGACCGCATGCATGGTGTGGCCGGAAGGGAAACTGAACTGATCGAGCGCCTTGCCCACGCACACGATGGCGGGATAGACGTTGTAAGGACGCGGACGCAGCGTCTTACCCTTGATGAGTTTGTAGATGATGGTGCTGAGTAGACCGACTGCCAGCATGTGCAGCACAGCGGGTACGGCGACCATCTGGTAGCTCAACAGCAATGCGACCATCAAGGTGTACCAGAACACACCATCGCCTAATCGGCTAGCCAAGCGGAACACACTACGTACAGACAGGAAGCGGCTCTGCCGATTGCAGAGCACACACAGCGCCACATCGAAATCGTTAATCCGTTGCAGCGGAGAGTTCAGGTTGGCCATGTCTTACTCCTTGAACACGAATCGTGTCATTCAACACCGACTCCAAGTCACCCATGATGCGTTCCCAAGTCTGCGACTCCATCGTGTGACGCGCCGCATGACGCAGACGCTGTACGCGTCCCATGTCAGCGATGACTGCTTTGGATTGCGCGATGAACGCCTCGGTATCTTCATACGGCACGAGCAAACCATTCAGGTCGTGACGAATATGTTGGCGTGCAGCGGCGTAATCGAACGCCACCGTCGCCAGCCCGCTCACCATAGCCTCGACCGTGACGTTGCCGTAGGTCTCGGTCAGACTGGGGTAAAGGAAGATGTCGCCCGATGCGTAATGTTGTGCCAACGCTTCGCCAGTCTGCATACCTGCGAAAATGACATGCGGGTTGTTTAATTGCAGTTCGGCACGCGCCGGGCCATCACCCACCATCACCAAGCGTGCGAGAGGATGAACCTTGCGCATCTGTTCGAAGGATTGAATGACGACATTCAGATTCTTCTCCGGTGCCAGGCGGCTCACCAACATCACGACGGGAGTCTCTTCATCCGCGCCCCAGCTCTGGCGCAAACGCTCACTGCGCTTTGCGGGATGGAACAGTTCACCATCTACCCCGCGTGAGACGACGATCACATTCTGGTAGCCGTCGCGCTCAAGCTGTCTTTGCAATGAATCAGTCGGCACGATGGTGCAGCTCGCCTTGTTATGGAAACTTCTCAGGTAAGCCGCCATCGGCTTGGTGAACAGACCGATGCGGTAGTGTTTGGCGTAGCAATGGAAGTTGGTGTGGAAGTCCGTGCTCACTGGAATGTCGAGCTTGCGCGCGGCAGCCAGTGCCGACCACCCTAGCGGGCCTTCAGTGGCGATGTGCACGATGTCGGGCCGCTGTTTGGACCACATGCGCACCAGCAACCCTTTTGCGGGAAAACCGATGCGCAACGCCGAATAGCCTGGTATCGCCATGCCTGCCACCAAAGTCTCGCGGTAGTTGACCTGCTCGCTGCACACGTCATTCCTACCTTGGCGTGGGCGGATCATGTGGATGCGATTACCGCGCTTGAGCAAGCCCTCGACCATGCGCGC
>JBAYTV010000177.1:0-4396 GCA_041675405.1 Sideroxydans sp.
AGAGACTTTCGACCTCGTCGGCATCAACGACAACATGAAACCGCAACAAGATGTGACGCTCGTCATCACGCGCAAAGACGGCAGCAAGCAGAACGTCAGCGTGTTGCTGCGTATCGATACCCCGATCGAAGTGGACTACTACAAGAACGGCGGCATCCTGCCCTTCGTATTGAAGGAGTTGGTGGGTTAAGAGTCCGCGTGCATCTCACGTCTCATCCAAACAAGAAGCCCGCATCGCGGGCTTATACATATTGAATTTCCACATATTTTCCTCATGGACACAACGAACCCTCTCGCTGCCGCCGAAGTCATCTGCCACTGTAGTGGCACTCGGCGTGACGCTGTGCAAAGTCTGTTCGAGCAGGGCATGGATATGTATGCCATTTCCAGATGGACTGGTGCACTCTCTGGCTGCGGTGGTTGCGAATGGGATATTGCACAGCTCCTGAAAGATCTCGCGGAACAAAAGAAGATCAACAACACGTAGGCTAGGGTGAGGCACGAATCCCAGCAAGCAGTCCCGTAAAGTCTGGGGTGTATTCCTTACCTCCAGCCTCACTCGCCCGCTACACCCTCATCTGCCAGGACTCACCCCTGCGCCAATGTTTCCATGCGTTTGCGCGCGACTGAAGAGGCCATCACCATCAGTATGTCCCCTCCATGCAGCAAGTAATCCGATGTTGGTTTGAAGTGCCACTTGCCTTGGGTGTTCACGGCCATCACCAGGCATTCATCATTATCCGCGTAGAACATATCCAACGTTTTCCCGTGAAGGCGTCCGGGAATGAGCAGCTCTTCCATGCGCAGATCACCCTCTGCCTTGCTCATCTCATCCAAGAAGCCGGACACATTGGGACGCACCATCGCAGAGACTAGGCGCTGACCACCCGCATAGTCTGGCAACACGATCTCGTCTGCCCCTGCGCTCTTGATCTTGCTCACATTCTTCAGTTCATGACAGCGCGCGATGACGCGCACTTCCGGATTGAGTTGCTTGGCGCTGAGACTGATGACCAAGTTCTGGTTGTCATCATGTGCGACGGCGAAGATGCCGATGGCATGCCTGATACCGGCAGCAAGCAACGCCTCGTTGTCAGTGGCATCACCCAGCACATAGAGCTGCGCCGGATGCTGCGCGACATAATGTTCCAGATTGGCCCTGTCCTTGTCCACCATGACGAAGTGTCGCCCCGTGATTGCCAACTCATGGGCGACGTTGCTACCGATCTGCCCCATGCCACACACGATGTAGTGACCTTTCAATTGCGCGATCTTCTTTTCCATTTTGTTTCTCCGCCTGACTTCATTGAATTCGCCTTCCAGCATGAACGCTGTGACCGTGGACAACACATAGCCCAACACACCGATACCGGTGAGACCGATGAAGATGGTGAACAGCTTGCCGTATTCGTAATTCGACACATCGACTGACTCGACGTAGCCGATGGTCGTGACCGTGATGAAGGTCATATAGAAGCAATCCAGCCAAGAATATTGCTCACCACCCAACCAACGATAGCCCAGCGTACCGATCAGCATGACCAACACTGCCGCCAGCAATGACCAAAGCAAATGACGCGAGGTCTTCGAAAGTTCGTTCGTCATCATTCGTCCTGTAGGTTCTGTCCGGGGAACAGCACATCGGAAAATCCGAAATTGCGCATGTCGGGCATCCGCATCGGATACAGGATACCTTCCAGATGGTCACATTCATGCTGCACCACCCGCGCATGGAATCCGCTGACGGTGCGATCTATCAACCCGCCCTTTTCGTCGCTACCTTGATAGCGCAATCGGGTGAAGCGCGGCACTAGGCCGCGCATGCCGGGCACACTCAAGCAGCCTTCCCAATCTTCCTCCACCTCCCCCGACAAAGGCGTGAGTACAGGATTGATGAGCACGGTCTGCGGCACGGACTCCGCATCGGGATAACGCGGATTGGCAATCACCTCGAAGATGACTACGCACAACCCCACGCCGATCTGCGGTGCAGCCAGACCGACACCGTCCAACTCGTGCATGGTGTCGCGCATATCCGCCAGCAAGGCATCCAGTTCGCGGCTGCCGAAGTTGGTGATGGGTTCCGCGCGCTGCAACAAGCGCGGGTCCCCCATGCGCAGGACTGGCCTAGTTGCCATCGTGTTCCACCACCCCTTCCAATATCTTGCGCACGCGTGCCATCGCGGGTTGTGCGAATGTGCCGATCTCATCCAACGGGACCGCCTTCACGCTTGCTCCACGTCCGGCGGCATAGTTCACCACGACGGTGATCGCGGCGTATTCCAATCCAAGTTCACGTGCCAAAGCAGCTTCAGGCATACCTGTCATACCAACCATATCTGCACCATCGCGCTCGAAGCGGTTGATCTCAGCAGCGGTCTCTAAGCGTGGACCTTGAGTGACGGCATAAACGCCTCCGCTCAGGCATGCCTCTCCAGCACTCTTTGCAGCATCCAAAATACGGCGGCGCAAAGATTCGGTATAGGGCAAGGTGAAATCGATATGCGTGACGGAATTCTCGTGACCATCAAAGAAGGTGAAGGCTCGACCATGGGTGTAATCGAGGACTTGGTCGGGGACAACCAAGGTGCCTGGCACAAGGTCTGCGCGGATACCGCCGACTGATGCCACCGCGATGACTCGCTTCGCCCCTTGATCGCGCAATGCCCACAGATTGGCGCGATAGTTGACCATGTGCGGCGGGATGGTGTGGCCGTATCCGTGGCGCGCGATGAACATGACTTCATGTTCGTTGATAGTGCCGAACGTCATCGGGCCGGAAGGCTCGCCATAGGGCGTGCGCATCACTTGTCGATGCGTGATCTTTAGATTGCCCAGCTGATTGAGTCCTGTACCGCCGATGATCGCTAACATTTGAAACTCCAATTCAAAATCAAGTCGTCCACGAAAAACACGAAAGGCACGAAAATATGTCTATGTAACTTCTGTCGTGTCGAATTAGATTTAGTTTTCGTGTTCGTGTTCGTGATTTTCGTGTATTTCGTGGATAAATGTTTATTACTCTTCTTTTACCGCGTAGATGGCCGGCAGATTACGCCATGCACCATGGATGTCCATCCCAAAGCCGAACACGAAGCGGTTCGGCAGTTCCATCCCAACGAAATCGGCACTGATCGGTTTGGCCTTGCCGTTCATCTTGTCGGCGAACACAGCACTATAGAATTTAGTCGCACCCAGTTCCATCACGCGCTGTTTGATGGCCTGCATGGTGTGACCTTCGTCTAGGATGTCGTCCAACACCAGCACCACTTTGCCTTTTACGTTCTCGCGCGGCGCGACCTTCCAGTGCAACTCACCGCCCTGCTTCTCATTGCCATAGCGCGATACATGCAGGTAATCGAAGTCCAAAGGAAAATCCAACATCGGCAATAACTGTCCAGTGAAGATGACCGCGCCGCCCATCACAGAGAGCACCAGTGGATGCTGCTCCGCTAAGGTGCGATTGATCTCATCGGCCACTTTCCTAAGGGCAGCTTGTACCTCTTCTGCACTATGCAATAGTTCAGCTTCCGCCAAGATCGTCTTTGCTTGTTGATTGGTCAACATCAAGTCCGCTCCCATTCATTCAGGTTCGCCAACAGAGCTGCTTCATCCCATACCGGCACGTTTAATTCATACGCCTTGTCGAGCTTGCTGCCTGCTTCCGTGCCTACCACCAAGCAGTCCGTCTTCTTGGAAACCGAGCCTGCCACTTTCGCACCCAGTGCCTCTAGTCGAGATTTAGCCTCATCACGGCTCAAGCTGGCAAGCGTGCCAGTCAACACATAGGTCTTGCCCGTCAACGGTAAAACTTGCGTACCGGTGCCCTCATTCTCTTCCCATTGCACACCCAAAGCACGTAGCTGTTGCACGACTTCGATGTTGTGTGGCTCGCTAAAGAATTCGACCAGACTGCGTGCCACCACGGGCCCCACATCCGGCACATTTAACAAGCGCTCGGCATCTGCTTGTATGATGCTGTCCAACTTCCCGAAATGGCGCGCCAAATCCTTCGCCGTCGTTTCACCCACATGCCGAATTCCGAGCGAGAACAAGAAACGATTCAGTGTGGTGCGCTTACTTTTCTCCAGCGCATCCACGATATTTTGCGCGCTCTTGTCGGCCATGCGTTCCAAAGCCGACAAGGTTGGCAAATCCAAGCGATACAGATCAGGCAACGAACGAATGAGATTCTCGTCCACCAGTTGCTCCACCAATTTATCGCCCAAGCCTTCGATATCCATCGCACGGCGTCCCGCAAAATGCAGGATGGCCTGCTTGCGCTGTGCCGCACAGAACAAGCCGCCGCTACAGCGAGCATCCGCCTCACCCTCCTCGCGCAACACATGACTGCCGCACACAGGGCACGTTGTCGGCATCACGAAGGGCTGGGCAG
>JBAYTV010000178.1:0-4377 GCA_041675405.1 Sideroxydans sp.
ATGAAGGCACCTGCGGTCGGCAGGTCTTCGAATCCCAACTTGCGGGCGAACTCGTGTTCGCCGATACAGAGGCCTGAGGGGCCGCTGATCTGCACTGCTCTGGTGTTCACCGCACCGCAGTCATTAAGTATCTCCTGCACCGAGACGCCAAAAGGGTATTCGTAGATGCCAGGACGCGGGCAATCGCCCGATACTGAGATGAGTTTGCTGCCAGTGGATTTGGCTGTCCCGATGGCACTATACCTTTCCGCTCCCATATGGATCGCCATCGCGGCTTGGCAGAAAGTCTCGACGTTATCCAGTGCGGTCGGCTGTTGCAAGTAGCCGTGGGTCACCGGGAATGGCGGACGATTCCGCGGGACACCGCGTTTTCCTTCGAGAGATTCGATGAGTGCCGATTCCTCACCGCAGATATAGGCGCCAGCTCCAAGGTGGATCTCGATATCGAAATCGAAGCCCCTCCGGCCAAGTATGTCCATTCCCAGCAGGTTGCTACTGCGACGTCGTTCTAGCGTCGCTCTCAAGGGTTCGAGCAGATAGCGGTATTCCCCGCGCAGATAGAGAAAACCCTTCTTCGCGCCAACTGCCAAAGCGCATAGCGTCATACCTTCAAACACCAAATCAGCTTGCTTGGTCAACAGTACGCGGTCTTTGAACGTGCCTGGCTCACCTTCATCCGCATTGCATACCACGTAGTGTTCTTTGCCTTGTGCGTTGCGGCAGGCTTCCCATTTCATGCCGGTCGGGTAGCCTGCACCGCCGCGCCCACGTAGACCCGAATCTTTGATTTGTTCGACGATGGCTACGCTACCCAAGGCCAGACCTTTACGCAGTGCCTCTCCATAACTCACCGTATTGCCGAGCACCAACCCTCTACGTTGTATATTGTCTTCGACTTGAAAGAAGTTGCCCGGCCACATAGCGATAGGAGTCCTATTGCGAATCAATTGCCCTATCTCTTGGATGCGCTGGGGGGTGAGTCGCGTGATGGCTCTACCATTGACCAGCATCGCCGGACCTTGGTCGCACATGCCGGTGCAAGAAGTGGTATTGATGCTGACCAAACCGTCTTCCGACACTTTGCCGGGTTGCAACCACATCTGTTGGCACATCCGCTCCATCAGCATTTGGCTGCCCAACATGCGGTCGGTGACGTTATCAGAGAAGAGTACGCGGTACTCACCGTGGGGTTCTAGGTGCAGGAAAGAATAGAAAGATGCGACACTCTCTATGCGAGCAAAGGGGATGTCTAGCTTTTGAGCGAGATAGGCAGCGATGTCAGGCGAGATATATCCCGCACACTCTTGTACCTCCCAGAGGATCTGTAGAAGCTGAGTGGGATCAGTCCCATACTTCGCGATGATCCGCTTCAAACAAGTAGGTACATCACATTTTGGCGAATCGCCAAAAATCAATTCGGCATCTGGTAGCATATGCGCCGTTCTTAGAGTCGTTTAATTCCCAAACAGTTTAGCAAAGGCATAGGAGGCAATTATGAAACAATCATTAAAGCGTTTTGCATCCCTGTTTGCCGTCTGTGCCATTCTATTCCCTTCTCTAGCCTTTGCCCATGTTGGCATAGGGGAACAGCAGGGATTTCTGTTCGGCTTCAGTCATCCTTTCAGCGGATTCGACCATCTGGTCGCTATGATCGCTATCGGCTTGTGGGCAGCCCAACTCGGCGGTAACGCGCGCTGGGCTGTACCGCTCGGTTTTGTGACGGTAATGGCATGCAGCGGCATTTTGTCCATATATGTATCACCCCTCCCTTTCGTTGAGAGTGGCATCACCCTTTCCCTATTGGTCCTCGGCCTGTTGATCGCCGCCACGGTGCGCTTGCCGGTGATGGTCAGCATCTTGATCGCGTCCATCTTCGCCGTCTTTCACGGTAGTGCACATGGAGCAGAACTTCCGCCGAACATATCTGCACTTTCCTATGCATCCGGTTTTGTCACGGCGACGGCCCTGTTGCATCTTTCCGGCATCGGGATCGCTTCGCTGTTGAACAAGTACGACCGCTCACAATGGCTGCGCGTCACCGGTATGGCCGCCGTGTTGTGTGGCTTAGCCTTATAAAAATCTAATTTAATCAGCTAGACACACCTAATCAGACACCGGAGCGATCCGGTGGATACGGCACATTCATCAAACAGCATGTTAAGCAAACTCAATCCCACTCAACGTGAAGCAGTCAAATATCTCGGTTCTCCGCTGTTGGTACTGGCCGGTGCCGGTAGCGGCAAGACCGGTGTCATCACCCATAAGCTAGCCTATCTGGTCAACGAGTGCAGCTATGCGGCACGAAATGTCGCCGCCATCACCTTCACCAACAAAGCGGCCAATGAGATGCGCGAACGGGTGAGCAAACTGTTGCCGGGGAATGCGGCCAAAGGCATGACCATCAGCACCTTCCACGCATTGGGGATGAACCTGCTGCGCGAGGAAGCACCGCTACTTGGTTACAAGAAACAATTCTCCATCTTCGATAGTGCCGATACGGGCAAGATCGTCAGCGAGTTGATGGGTAGTCCTGACAAGCAGGAGATACGCGCCGCGCAGAGCGTAATGTCTAACTGGAAGGCGGCCTTCCTTTCGCCCGAGCAAGCCACCAGCTTGGCCGAGAACGAAGAGCAGCAGCGCCATGCCCTACTCTACGGGCGCTATCAAGAGACCTTGCGCGCCTACCAAGCCGTGGATTTTGATGACCTCATCCGTCTGCCCGTGGAGTTATTCAAGGCACATCCGGAAGCGCTGCAACGTTGGCAGCAGCGTTTCCGCTATCTGCTCATCGACGAATACCAAGACACCAACGACTGCCAGTACCAGATGATGAAGTTGTTGGCGGGGGACCGTGCCGCCCTCACGGTGGTGGGCGATGACGACCAAGCCATCTATGCGTGGCGCGGGGCGAGCACGGCGAACCTACACAATCTGCAAGCGGACTATCCGAACCTGCGCGTCATCAAACTGGAGCAGAACTATCGCTCCTCGCAGCGCATTCTGCAAAGTGCGAACCACATCATCAAGAACAACACCAAGCTGTTCGAGAAGAACCTGTGGAGCGAACACGGTCCGGGTGATCCTGTACGTGTATTCGCTGCCAAGGACGACGAGAACGAGGCGGAGTCGGTGGTACTACGCCTGCTCGCCCACAAGTTCGAACACCGTACGCGCTTCGCCGATTACGCCATCCTTTACCGTAGCAACCATCTGTCGCGCGTGTTCGAGGAACAACTGCGTACCCATAAAGTGCCTTACACGGTAAGCGGCGGCACCTCGTTCTTCGACCATGCCGAGATTAAAGACCTGACCGCTTACCTGCGCCTGATCGCCAACTCCGATGACGATCCTGCCTTCATTCGTGCCAGTACCACCCCCAAACGTGGCATCGGTAACACCACCTTGGAGAAGTTGGCAGCCCACGCGGCCTCGCGTCACATCAGCCTGTTCGAGGCGGCGTTTGAGCCGGCGCTTGCGCATCAGTTACAGCCACGGCAACACGAAGATCTAATCACTTTCTGCAACTTTATCAACAGGATGCAAGCGAGAGCAGAGAAAGAGCCTTGCAACCAAGTGATGGCAGATCTGCTCTCTGCCATCGACTATGAAGCGTGGTTATTCGACAGCCACGAGCCGCGTCAGGCGGAAAATAAATGGAAGAACGTGTCGGATTTCGTGGGCTGGATGAATCGCAAATCGGAAGCGGATGACAAGACGCTCATCGCCATGTCGCAGTTGATCGCCCTGCTCAACTTGCTTGAATCGCGCGATCAGGAGACCGATGTAGTCTCACTCTCAACCTTACACGCGGCGAAAGGATTGGAATACGGACACGTGTTCTTGGTGGGGGTGGAAGAAGGCATCCTGCCGCACGAGCGTAGCGAATCCCCAGATCAGATTGAGGAAGAACGCCGCCTGATGTACGTAGGCATCACCCGCGCCCAGCGTTCCTTACAGATCAGCTATTGCAGCAAACGTAGGCGCGGCAAGGAACACAGTGCCTGCGACCCCAGCCGTTTCATTGGCGAGCTACCACAAGGTGACATCGAATTCGCGGGGATGGTGAAGGTGGGAGATGCGCCTTCTGTGAGCAAGGCGGAAGGGATGGATAAGTTGGCACGACTGAAGGCGATGCTCAAATAGCATCGCAAAACGACTAACTAGGCGTCTGAGCGGAATCGATTCCCTTGGCAGTCACATCGAACAGCATTGCAGCCGTATTCGCCAACAAAGCCACATCCAGCACACCGATACACTCCTCCGCCACTTGGATGCCCCTAGCGACGCTCGGACGTTCTGCTTGCGTGATCTCCCAAACATCCGTCGTATCCCCCCTGTTTCGAACCGTGGTCAGGGTGACGATCGCCTCATCCAGCG
>JBAYTV010000179.1:0-4359 GCA_041675405.1 Sideroxydans sp.
GCCGAAGCGGGACAGGTGACCGTACACGGTTTGATAGCGCCCCTGGTGGTTGATCATCACCACGTTGCCGTAGCCACCTTGCTTGCCCACAAAATCCACCACGCCATCGGACGTCGCCTTTACCTTGGTGCCGATAGGCGAGGCGTAGTCCACGCCCTTGTGCGCGCGCCACTTGTTCAACACCGGATGGAAGCGTGAATTGGTGAAGCCGGAACTGACCCGCGAGAACTCGATGGGCGAGCGCAAGAAAGCTTTACGCATGCTCTTGCCATCGGGTGAGTAGTAATCACCCGAGAAATTGGTCGTTTGGAAATACACGGCACGATAAGTACGGCCCTGGTTGACGAACTCGGCAGCGAGGATGCGGCCGGTACGTGCGGCTTCGCCATTGATGTAAGTCATCTCGTAGATCACGCTGAACTTGTCGCCTTTGCGCAGATCGCGATGGAAGTCGATGTCACCGCCGAAGATCTCGGCCAATTGGTTGGCGGCGGGGTCGGGCAAGCCGGCTTCGTCAGTTGCGGCGAACAAACTGCTTTCGATCTCGCCGGTACGCACGAAAGTGCGCTGCTCGACCAAGGCTGGTTTGACGTCCACTTTAAAACTGGCGCCCGCTTTGGCAACGATCACTTGATTGCTGTCGTTATCCAGGTAACGCAGAGCCAACAACGCGCCTTCGGCGTTCGTTTCGGCTTGCACTTCCTTGCCCACGCTCAATTGACGGAACGAGGAGGCTGGATTGAATTTGCGCAGATATTCGCTGGCAGCCTCGTCTTCCACGTTCAGGCGGCGCAACAGCTCGACGACGGTGTCGCCACGCTGAACGCGCTCATTGCGCCAAAAAGTGGTGTTGGAGGGTGCAGCTTGTGCGGCGGTCGGAAGCGCGATCTCTTGCACGATGGTCTTTTGTGGCCCCGTCAGCACATCGGACTGAGGCATGATACCGAACGCGGTGACCACGCCCAGCAAAGGCAGGGTGGACAAGGTGACGAACCAGCGCAACTTCAACTTGTGCGCGTTCAATAAAGAGTTTTGTTGTAACATCTGCGCCTCCCTAGGCGGTTAACTCGTGAACAATTGTCAGCTTGTTATCGGCAGACAATGTGTATCACTGAATCGGGAGCGGACTTTAACAGAAAGCGATACCCCCTCAAAATCCGTTCGGTCGTTTCATCCCGACCGACGAGCGGTTTGGATCGATAAAACTCTTTAGTTCGCTTCTAGAAATTCAAAGTTCTAAGCAAGACAAGGCGCGAGCAAAAAATTGCGACGCGGCATCTGTTTGATATGTAAGGAGTAATTTTTTTGAGCAACGCAGTATTGCGACGAAATTTGGATTTATAGAAGTGAACATTATGAATCAACAAGAAACATTAGAAGTCATCAAGCGCGGCTCAGCGGAGTTGTTCATTGAGGCCGAACTCATCAAGAAGCTGGAGCTAGGCCGCCCCTTGCGTATCAAGGCCGGCTTCGACCCTACCGCGCCCGACCTGCACCTCGGCCACACCGTCCTTTTGAATAAGATGCGCCAGTTGCAAGACTTGGGGCACCACGCCCTGTTCCTCATTGGCGACTTCACCGGCATGATCGGCGACCCCACCGGCAAGAACGCGACCCGCCCACCCTTGACGCGTGAGCAGGTGCTCGCCAATGCGCAGAGCTATAAAGAGCAAGTATTCAAGGTGCTCGACCCGGCCAAGACCGAGGTTGTGTTCAATTCCACCTGGATGGACAAGTTCAGCGCCGTTGACCTCATCCGCCTCGCTGCCACCCACACTGTGGCGCAGATGCTGGAGCGTGACGACTTCTCCAAGCGCTACAAGAACAGCCAGCCCATCGCCATCCACGAATTCGTCTATCCGCTGGTGCAGGGTTACGACTCGGTCGCCCTCAAGGCCGACATCGAACTGGGCGGCACCGACCAGAAATTCAACCTGCTGATGGGGCGTGAGCTGCAAAAACATCACGGCCAAGCACCGCAGTGCGTGCTCACCATGCCGCTGCTGGAAGGGCTGGACGGCGTCAACAAGATGTCCAAATCGTTGGGCAACTACATCGGTGTCACTGACACTCCGACCGAGATGTTCGGCAAATTGATGTCCGTCTCTGACGACCTCATGTGGCGTTACCTCGAACTGCTCTCTTTCGAAAGTCTGGCGACCATCACCAAGTGGAAACAAGACGTGGCAGGCGGGCGCAACCCGCGCGACATCAAAGTCCTGCTCGGCCAAGAGATCGTCGCCCGCTTCCATAACAAGCAAGCAGCAGTCGACGTGCTGGCCGAATTCGAGGCGCGCTTCCAAAAGGGCGTGTTGCCGGACGACATGCCCGCAGTGACCCTCGCCAGCACGGACGGCCAGATGGGCATCGGTAATCTGCTCAAACTTGCCGGATTGGTGGCCAGCACCTCCGAAGCCATGCGTATGATAGATTCGGGCGCGGTCAAGCTGGATGGCGAGAAGATCAGCGACAAAGCCTTGCAGATCAAAGCGGGTGCGGTCGTTGTGGCCCAAGTCGGCAAGCGCAAATTCGGCCGAATCACGGTTCAGTAAATAGCGGTTGTGTATTGGGGCGTTGTTTTGTAGAATCGCGCCCTCAAATTTTTGGTAGAAGGTAGTTTGTTCATGACAACCGTACGTGTAAAAGAGAATGAGCCGTTCGAAGTAGCAATGCGTCGCTTCAAGCGTTCCGTGGAAAAGACCGGTCTGTTGACCGAGTTGCGCGCTCGTGAGTTCTACGAGAAGCCAACTGCAGAGCGCAAGCGCAAGCTGGCTGCTGCTGTCAAACGTCACTACAAGCGTCTGCGCAGCCAAACACTGCCACCCAAGCTCTACTAATCTAGTATCTTGAGCAACGCCGCAATCCTTAGTGGTTGCGGCGTTTGCTTTTGTGAAAAGAGGTAACGTGAGCTTAAAAACACAGGTCACTGAGGACATGAAGACCGCGATGCGCGCCAAAGAAACGGCACGTCTCGGGGCGATTCGTCTTTTGCTGGCCGCCATGAAGCAACGCGAAGTCGATGAACGTATCGAACTGACCGATGCCGACGTGGTAAGCATCATCGAAAAGATGCTCAAGCAACGCCGTGACTCCATCAGCCAATACAAGGCAGCCAACCGTCAAGACTTGGTCGATGTCGAAGAATTCGAAGTTTCCATCTTGCAGACCTACATGCCGCAGCAACTGGGTGAAGCCGAGATCGTCTCCGCCATCGCTGAAGCTATCGCCGCGACAGGCGCAGCCGGTCCGCAAGACATGGGCAAAGTGATGGGCGTGGTCAAAGCCAAGCTGGCAGGTCGTGCCGATATGGGCAAGGTATCAGGCCTCATCAAGGCGCAGCTTACGAAATAGAGAAAACCTACTGCGCGACCAGATTGCGGCGTTGCGCGGTGTTGGTTCCGGCATCACGCGCTTTGCGCATGAGCCTGCACCGCAAGTGGGTTGTCGAAATCCGGGGGCGCGAAGCGGCAGACAAAAGTACATTCCGGTTTCTGCGCTCCGTGCGCCTTGCACTCCGGTCGCTCGCTACGGTTTTCAAGTTTTACGATAGATTTCTGTTTTCTTAACTTAGCGGGAGGGCGGAGTGATTCCAAAAAGTTTCATTCAGGATCTGCTCAATCGCCTCGACATCGTGGATGTCATCGAGCGTTACGTCCCGCTCAAAAAAGCCGGCACCAACTTCGTCGCCTGCTGTCCGTTCCACACCGAGAAATCCCCGTCGTTCACTGTCAGTCAATCCAAACAGTTCTATCACTGTTTCGGTTGCGGCGCGCATGGCACCGCCATCGGCTTCGTCATGGAGCATACGGGCATGGGCTTTGTCGAAGCCATCGAGGATCTTGCCAAAGGTATCGGCCTCGCCGTGCCGCAAGAAGCCTCCAACATCCCGCAAATCAAAGTCGCACCGGATCTGTACGATCTCATGCAATCGGCCACGCGTTACTACCGCGAGCAACTCAAGGTCACCCCGCGCGCCATCGAATACCTGAAGAAGCGCGGCTTCTATTACCTATCATTATCCGATTTCATCAGGGAAGAGCTGGCGGAACAGAACGAGGAAATCACCCGCGAGTCCATGATTGCGAAAGGGAACGACCTGCGCGCACGCTTCGGGCAGGGCATCCTCGCCCAGCGCGCCGTGCAGAAGATGGAGAAGGACCGCAATTACATCGTGGATTCCATCCGCAACCCCGGCGAGGTAAAAGAGCTGAAAAAGCTCAAGAACTTCGTGCTCGTCCATGTGCATGCCCCCCCGGAAATCCGCTTTGAAAGGATGAAGGCAAGGAAAAGGGAGAGCGACCCCCAGACCTTTGAGGCGTTCAAGATAATAGAGGAGGCGGAGATGAAGAAGGAGGGCCA
>JBAYTV010000180.1:0-4345 GCA_041675405.1 Sideroxydans sp.
CGCGGTTGATGTCGTCGCGCTCTTCGAAAGTCTTGTCCAATTCCATCTTGCCAATGACCGAGCGCAAGGTGGTCTGTGCCAGTTGGGTGATGGCCATGATGTAGTTGCTGGTGCCGTAAGAGGCCAGCCGAGGATCGGTCACCTGAAAATACAGAATGCCATCCACTTGCAGCTGGGTGTTGTCCTTGGTGATACAGACCTGGCTGGGCACGTCGAGCGGTACTTCTTTGAGCATGTGCTTGTAGGCGACACGGTCGATGAACGGGATGACGATGTTCAGGCCCGGAGTCAACGCCGAGTGGAATTTGCCAAGACGCTCGACCACCCAAGAGTTTTGTTGAGGGACGACTTTGAGTGCCTTGATGACAAAGATGATGGCCGCAGCCAGTATGAACAGAGCGATTTCCATGTTGCCTCCTTATTGTTTGTGATGTGTGAGCACCAGACCAGAACCGTGCACCGCTTTGATGTAAAGGGTGCCTTCGCGCGGGGAGTCGGTGGATTCAAGTTCCGCATCCCATTCCGCGCCACGGTAGTGCACTCGGGCGGAACCATCGTCGTTCCATTTGATGACTTTGACAGGCAAGCCGATGTCGAGGCCGACCTCGGGTGTCTTGCTGGCTTGGCTGCTTTTCCAGCGCCGCAACATGACCGTGCCCGCAACGCCCGTCACCGCACTGAACACGAATTGCCACACCAGAGCAAAGCCAAGTGCCGCCGCAGCACCACCCACGGCCAGCGCGATGCCGATCACCAGTAGGTAGAAAGTGCCGGTGACAATCTCAAGCCCGACCAAAACCAGTGCCAGCAATATCCAATAAACGTAAGTTTCCATGTCTTCATTTCCTTTTCTATTGCGGGCAACTTAAAGTCTGCATTGCATTACGACATCGAATCCGGCAAAACTTTACGCCGCAATCGGCATCATCTGTTCTAGCTGGTCATTGATTGCACTGCGTGCTTCGCGCAATTCGTATTCGTCCTGTAAGCCCATCCAGAATTGAACTGATGGGCCAAAGACTTTGGCAAGACGCAACGCGGTATCTACTGTGATGCCTCGCTTGCCCAGTACGATCTCGTTGATGCGACGTGGGGGAACGCCAATCGATGTGGCCAATTTGGTTTGGCTGATCTGCATTGGTAGCAAGAACTCTTCGAGGAGAATCTCACCGGGGTGAATGTTTTTTAATTTGCACATGATTCGCCTTTCACTCTGATGCCACCCACTTAGCCAGTCGCAGGCGCACAACTTGCAGTCGCTCTTCGCTGATCACACCGATGCTACCCACCAGCAGTGATCCATCCAGCACCGCCAAACGCGAAAGGCGAAGTACGCTGGGTACTTTCAGTCCAGAGTTAACAAAATCGGAATCGGCTGGAGTAAGAGTCTCATCAAGGTTTGCTTCGGCTTGTTGCACTTGAGAGGACACCATGCAGACCAGCCAGTCATCAAACTTGGACGCTTGCCGTAGCATGAGTACAGGGCGTAATTTGTTTCCGGTGTGGTCAGAATAGGGAAAGGGAGTGAGGACGATCTGTCCGGCACGTTTCATTACCAACGTTCCCGCAGGTCTTCACTCGTGTAGGTGACAGTTTCCTGTTCCATGCCGCGCATCGCTTGGGACATGGATAATTTCGAGAACTCGGCATCCGTCCATTCAGCGTGGGCGAGGGGTTGGTCTGCTGATGTGGCACAACGTGCAGAAAGAAATTCGACAAATTGAAGAACCTCTGCCTGCTTCTCGCGCGGTAGCGCTTCCAACCTACTAATTAGTTCTGCGTAGCCCATTACACACCTCGCTTGAGTTGAACGTTTGCAAAGTATAACCCTAGGGGATGCAGTGTGCTATCTACAACCATGCCTTTAGCCCAATGGCGAAAATCGCGGCACTTCTTTCCCCTCCACCTGCACCATCTCAAAGAACACGTCTTTCGGTCTTGCCCAGGTCGAGCCATCGTGTGAGCGGTAGATCATCATGATGGCGGTCGGGTCTGATTCGAGCTTGGCTTCGCACACGATCTCGTAGATGCCGCCTTTGTAGTGCCTGTATCTCATGCTGGGTCGCCTTTCTAAGTGTGCTTCAAAATGCGTGGACTTGTTCGTCATTCCCGCGTAGGCGGGAATCTAGTTGAATTAACAAACTGGATCCCCGCCTACGCGGGGATGACAACTTAATCTTAGCTTTCGCGGGTGAGATTCAATACTAACTGCACCTGCCTTGCCTTAATAGGTAAAATGCCGCGCTCTCAGGAGGCATTCATTGGAAAATCCCTACAATATTCTTGGCGTGTCGCCCACGGCTTCGACGGACGACATCAAAAAGGCTTACCGCGCGTTGGCCATGCGCCATCACCCGGACAGGAATCCCAACTCTAATGCTGAAGTGCGTTTCAACGCCATCAAGAAGGCGTATGAGTTGTTGTCCGATCCGCAGAAGCGCGCTGAATATAACTACAGCCTGAACAACCGGATCGTCATCGATTCAGAGAATGAAGCGCAGAACTTGTGGAGATCGCTCTTCACTCGCTGCGGTGTGACCCTGTAATTGCAATACCGTTAATCCACTAGAAGACAAAAAACATGAAAAGAATCCATCCCGAATTCGCTTACCAATCGCGTGAGCTTGGCATCCAGATCGAAGACACGCTGGGTGAGCCGCCAGACCGTAAGAACTATCAGCGCGTCATCGATTCTTTGCTGGGCGAATTCGCCAACGGCACCGAGATCGACGATGTGAATCTGCTGAGCTTCGCCTTGGTCGAGCACTTGCAGTTCGATGATGTCGCCGGTTTGTTGGCGGCTGGTCAGCAATATGAAGAAGGCGATGCGGCTAAGGTCGTAAAGATGGTCTCGACCACCCACTCGGCCACCGCTGCTGCGCTGACATCGGTGTTTTCCGACAATCCTGAATTGGCCCGCAAAGCCATCGTCACCGCGTTCTTGTTCAAGAACGGCAAGCGTTGGACGGATGAGGACCATTCTCTCGATGCCTTGCAGGCGGAGGAAGACAAAGAGAATCGAGAGAATGAAGACGAAGATGAAATGGCCGGGACTGAGGACATAGAACAGTTGTTCGATTCACGCGGAGACGACAATGCCTGATAACAAGAACCTGCCAGCGATACAACTTCAGATCACCGAACTGGTGTTGGCCGGTTCGACTGAGCACGCCGAAGAAGCCATCAACGAGACTGCCGAGAAGTTCGGCGACCTCGCCGTTGTGGAGGTGTTGAACACACTAGAGCCACAAGTGGCTTCGCTGCACCTTTCCTCTTTCGATGGCGGCAAGTTGTCTTTGGCGACGCTGCTCATCCCGCCCAAAGTATGGGCTGAGAGCTTGGCCTACTTCGCCGCCACGTGGGACGAGGATTGGATCGAGGACGAGCCAGAAGTGTTGTCTGAGTCACTGTTCGCCCACATTCATGGCGTGATCTTCTCCACCGACGATGCAGAGCGCCGTGCCGAGCTGATCCACGAAGCACTCTCCACCGACTGGGGCACGACGGCTTTCGCTGTGCTGTTCTCCGCCGCCGCCGAAGAGATCATCGAGATCGCCAATGACATCCACAATCTGGGGGCAGCCCGAAGCGGCACGACGACTTCGGATCACGATGTCATCCCGCTCGCACTGGAGATCGCCCGCAGCAATGAAGAGGCATGGGATCGCGTGTTGTTCGAGATATTCCCCGACAGGATGCCCGGTGAGAACCAACTGCAAGTCAGATCGGAAGAAGAAGATGATGGCGATGATGACGAAGAAGAAGACCGCGAACACGAATACGCGATAGGCCGCACGACCAAGGAATTGTTGTTGCGCCTGCGCAAGCAAGTGCCAAGCAAATCCGTCAGCTCCGCGAAAAAAGGTCGTCGTCCGAGTCTGGGTGAGGATATTTTTTCTTAATCTATCTCTATGCAGATCACCCATTTTGAATCCCGCCCGCCTCAGCTAGTGCAAGCGCTAGAGGCGCTCGCGCAGCGTGCGGGCAGCCGTGAGGCGGCGGAGACACTTTTCGATGAACTTTGCGGGATCACGGTGCTGGTCGCCAAGAAGTTCACCAATGACCGGACCGCCGATGGCATCCAAGATGCGTTCCAATTGGCGATCGGCTGCATCTCGCTAGGGATCAGCCAAGCCAGCACCCCGCAAGGCAAGGGCGCCAAGCTTGAGTTCCTGTTACAACATGGCGCTGAACACGTCTTTCAGATGGGGTTCCGTCACATCAAGGATCTGTCTGCCCTGCCCTATGTCGCTTTCGTCTCGGATTTCGACAACGATCCCTTCATCCAACAGCGCAACCTCAAAGCCATCTTCATGGAGATATGCAGCGCCGATCCAACATCGAG
>JBAYTV010000181.1:0-4329 GCA_041675405.1 Sideroxydans sp.
ATCATCAACCGCATGGGTTTCAACAATCACGGTGTGGATGCACTGGTGGCTAACGTCGAACGGGCGAACTTCAAAGGTGTACTGGGCATCAACATCGGCAAGAACGCCGACACCCCCATCGAGAAAGCGGCAGATGACTACCTCATCTGCCTGCGCAAAGTGTATGCACACGCCAGTTATGTGACAGTGAACATCTCCTCACCCAACACCAAGAACCTGCGCCAATTGCAGGGCGGCGACGAGTTGGATGCTTTGCTCTCGCAACTCAAATCGGAACAGGGGAAGTTGGCTCAGCAGCAGGGCAGATATGTGCCGCTAGCTTTGAAGATAGCCCCCGACTTGGATGCAGAGCAGATCAAACAGATCGCCTCCCTACTCATCAAACATCGTATCGACGGCGTGATCGCCACCAACACCACCTTGTCACGCGAAGGTGTGGAAGGGCTAGTGCATGGCAATGAGACGGGCGGGCTGAGTGGTGCGCCCGTGAAGGAGAAATCGACTGCGGTGATTCGCGCACTGTCCACCGAACTGGGGGGCGCACTCCCTATCATCGGCGTGGGCGGCATATCGAGTGGCGCTGACGCTGTGGAGAAGATGCAGGCAGGTGCGTCCTTGGTGCAGATATACAGCGGATTGATCTATCGCGGCCAATCTCTTGTGACCGAGGCCGCAGAGGCGATCAGAAATGTTTGACCCTAACGGTTAGCGGATATAGGGTTGCGGCCTGTTTCCTGGCTGTATTTGGGGTGTTACCAGCGCGATCGACAAGACTTCCTTTCGTTCATAGCAAAACGAACTTTGCTGCATGCCTTCGGCACTAGAACGTGCCTGTCAGGTTATATCCTTATAATCCCGCATTGCTTGAAGCAAGCCCCAATCGAGCGCATAATCCGCGCCTATTTCCGCTCAAAAAAATCGGCAAGTTTTCAAATGTCTGAATACCTATTGATACTCGTTGGCACGGTGTTCGTGAACAACATCGTCATGGTCAAGATCCTTGGCCTGTGTCCGTTCATGGGCGTTTCCAGAAAACTGGAGACTTCATTGGGTATGGGTGCCGCAACGACTTTCGTGCTCACCTTGGCCTCGGGCGCGAGTTACCTCATCAGTCATTATTTGCTTGGCCCCGAACTGGCTTATCTCACTACGTTGTCCTTCATCGTCGCCATTGCGGGCATCGTGCAATTCACCGAGATGGCGATCAAAAAGACCAGCCCAGAGTTGTATCAGGTGCTGGGTATCTACCTCCCCCTTATCACTACCAACTGCGCCGTACTGGGCATCCCCTTACTCAATGTCCAAGCTGACCATGATTTCATGGAATCTTTGTTGTTCGGTTTCGGCGGGGCTGTCGGTTTCACTTTGGTGATGGTGTTGTTCGCGGGCATCCGTGAGCGATTAGAAGGCGCCGATGTGCCTGGCGTGTTCAAGGGTTCAGCCATTGCCATGGTCACTGCGGGTCTGATGAGCCTGGCCTTTATGGGATTCTCGGGCTTGGTGAAATGATTACCGCGCTGTGGGTGATGATCGCCCTCGCGGCGCTGTTGGGTATCGTATTGGGCTTCTCTGCGATCCGCTTCAAGATCGAAGGCAACCCTCTCGTTGAGAAGATCGACGCAGTCTTGCCACAGACACAATGTGGCCAATGTGGCTACCCGGGTTGCAAACCGTACGCTGAAGCCCTCGCCAAAGGCGAGGCGGACATCAACCTGTGCCCGCCAGGCGGCGATGATGGCATCCATAAACTGGCTGACTTGCTCGGCGTGGAATACAAACCCTTTGGCGGTGATGCAAAACCCAAAGCCAAAGCAGTCGCCTTCATCGATGAACAGACCTGCATCGGCTGCACGCTGTGCATCCAGGCTTGTCCCGTGGATGCCATCGTCGGTGCAGCCAAACAGATGCACACTGTCATCGCATCCGAATGCACGGGGTGCGAGCTGTGCCTACCACCCTGCCCTGTCGATTGCATCAGTATGCCCGTTGTAGAAGAGAGACTGACAGATTGGAAATGGAAGCATCCCGTATTCGCGCTGAAGCAGATCACATGAGGACGCTACATCAATTCCATGGCGGCATTCACCCCGCCCCCCACAAATCCCAATCCACGCAACAGGCGATCGCCCGCGCACCGATGCCAAGAAGCTTGGTCATACCCTTGCGCCAACATGCTGGCGAGGCTGCAAAACCCTGCGTGAACACAGGCGATCACGTATTGAAAGGTCAACGTATCGGCACGCCGGAAGGCTTGCTGTCCAGCTCTATCCACGCTCCCACCTCGGGCACCATAGCATCCATCGCCTTGCATCAGATCGCCCATCCTTCGGCTTTGCCCGACCTGTGCGTGACGCTGATCCCGGATGGCCAGGACACCTGGTGCGAACGCCAAGCTGTCGATTTCCTGCGACTCTCTGCGGGCGAACTGCAACAACGTTTGCGTGATTTCGGCATCGTTGGCCTGGGTGGTGCGGTGTTTCCCAGCGACTTGAAGCTGCATCATCCCATCAAGGTGGACACGCTGATCTTGAACGGAGCGGAGTGCGAACCCTACATCACCTGCGACGACATGTTGATGCGCGAACGTGCCGCCGAGATCGTGCGCGGCATCGTCATGCTGCGCCATGTGCTCGAAGCGGGCGGGGTGGTGATCGGCATTGAAGACAACAAGCCCGAGGCCATCGCCGCGATGCGCGCGGCGGTGAGCGCGGCCCAACTGGACTACGCGGTGATCGCCGTGCCCACGATCTACCCGGGGGGTAGCGCGAAACATCTGATCAAGGTGCTCACTGGTCTCGAAGTCCCCTCAGGCAAACTCCCCACCGACATCGGCGTACAGTGTTTCAACGTGGCGACGGCACTCAGCATCAAACGCGCATTGGATGATGGTGAGCCTCTCATCTCACGCGTCGTCACCGTCACCGGCAACGTGGAACATCCGCGCAACTATGAGGCACTGATCGGCACCGCCTTCTCCGACTTGATCGACTTGAGTGTGCCCAAACGCGACACCAACCGCTACATCATGGGCGGGCCGATGATGGGAGTCGAATTGCCCGCTGTGAACGTGCCCTTGGTCAAAGCCAGTAATTGCGTGATCGCCGCATCGGATACGCTCTTCCCGCCCGCCCCGCCAGCACTACCATGCATCCGCTGCACACGTTGCGTGCAAGTATGCCCGGCAGAGCTACAACCGCAAGACCTCTACTGGTTCGCCAAATCCAACAACTTTGGCAAAGCACAGGAGTTCAGTCTGGCGGATTGCATCGAGTGTGGCGCTTGCGCCTATGTGTGCCCCAGCCACATCCCGCTGGTGCAGTACTACCGTTACGCCAAGAGCGAGATACGCGAACGCTCAGCCGAGAAACTGGCTGCCGATAAAGCACGTGAAAGACATGAGTACCGCCAGTTCCGCATCGAACGTGAGAAGCAAGAAAAAGCGGAGAAGTTGGCTCAGCGCGAGGCGGCAGCCAAAGCCGCGGCCATCGTCACGCCCAGCTTAGATGACACGCAGCAACTGCGCATCAACGAGGCGATCGAACGTGCTAAAGCGCAAGCCGCCGAGGCGCACCCCAAGAACACAGACTCGCTCACTCCCGAACAGCAGGCAGAGATCGCCACCATCGAGGCGCGCCGTGCCAAGATACGTGAACTAGCGACCGACGCCGGCGCGGATGATGAACCGCACAAGACCAGTTGAGGTATCCAGCCAAATGTTGAGCTCCCCATTCATCACCACTCCGACCAGCGTCAATCAGATCATGTTGCGCGTATTGCTCGCGCTCATCCCCGGCATCGCGCTATACGTTTGGTATTTCGGCCCGGCCATCCTGGTCTCCATCACCCTCGCCTCGATCACCGCATTGGCAACCGAGGCAGTGATGCTCAAGCTGCGTGATCGTCCGCTCAAACCTTTCCTATCCGATCACAGCGCCTTGCTCACCGCATGGTTGCTTGCACTCTCCATCCCACCTCTGGCACCTTGGTGGCTGGTCGTCGTGGGTACCGCCTTCACTATCGTCGTCGCCAAACATCTTTACGGCGGCCTGGGTAGCAATGCATTCAACCCCGCCATGATCGGCTATGCCGTGCTCATCATCTCCTTCCCGGCACACATGACGCACTGGCTCACGCCGCATGCGCTGGGAGGCATAGAGTTGGACTTCGCACAGCAATTGAGCTACATCTTTCACGGCACATTGCCCGCCGGATTGACCTTGGACGCAGTGACCATGGCGACTCCTCTCGACACGCTGAAGACGCAGCTCCATCTCGGCCTATCGGTGAGCGAGATCCGCGATATGCCTATCTATGGTCGCTTGGCAGGCC
>JBAYTV010000182.1:0-4328 GCA_041675405.1 Sideroxydans sp.
GGTTGGACTCGCAGGCTTTTCGGTGAACTTCACGATGCGGTCTTCCTCGTTCACCGTCATCACGCCGAAGCCAGTCGCCTCTTCTACCGACACTTCGATACAACCGATGGTCATGTCGGCCTCGCTCCGCACGTGCGCGGCTAGCATCTCGCCATAGTCCATCTTGTAGATATGGTCACCCGCCAAGATGACGATGTAATCAGGGTTGTAACCGCGCAGAATGTCGATATTCTGGAACACGGCATCTGCTGTGCCGCGGTACCACTCTTCTTGGATACGTTGCTGTGCAGGTAGCAAAGCGACAAACTCATTGAACTCACCGCGCAAGAAACCCCAGCCTTTTTGGATGTGTTCGATCAGACTGTGCGCCTTGTATTGCGTCACCACACCGATGCGGCGGATACCTGAGTTCATACAATTCGACAGAGGGAAGTCGATGATACGGAACTTGCCGCCGAACTGTACCGCCGGCTTGGCGTTCCAGTCGGTCAAGTTATGTAGGCGGCTTCCTCTACCCCCAGCCAACACCAATGCCACGGTGTTCTTGGTCAAGGCGCTGATGAAACGTGGTGAATGCATGTCCTGTGCCATGTTGCTCTCCCTGTTGTTTACTTACCCTGTTGGTTCTTTAGAATATCTGCGTAAAGATCCAGATAAAGCTGTGCACTGCGCCTCCATCCCACATCGCGGCGCATACCACTTAGCTGGATGCGATGGAAAGTGTTTGGATCGCGATAACATTCAATGGCCCATTTGATGGTCTGCTGCAGTGCTGGCGCACCCGGATCGTCGAACACAAAACCTGTTCCACCATCCAAGCTGGCATTCGTCACCGAATCGGCCAAGCCGCCAGTCCTTCTGACTACCGGAGGTGTTCCGTAGCGCATGCCATACATCTGATTCAGGCCGCATGGCTCAAAACGGGATGGCATCAGGAAGATGTCGGCCCCTGCCATGATTTGGTGTGACAAAGCTTCGTTGAATCCGATGGTGACGGATACACGCCCTGCATAACGTTGCGCCAATTGCAGATAACGACGTTCAAATTCTGCATCCCCACTCCCCAATACTGCCAATTGCGCACCGTTCTCCAACAGAGTTGGCAAACATTCGAGCAACAAGTCCAGCCCTTTTTGGAATGTCAAACGGCTGACCACACCCAGCAAAGGAGCCTGTTCATTGACCTCCAATCCCAAACGCTTTTGCAAAGCCAACTTACCCTGTGTCTTCTTCGATAGATCATGCTCGTCGTAATTCACTTCCAGGTGCTTGTCGGTTGCAGGATTCCATTCATCCTCATCGATACCATTAAGGATCCCGCTCACATCTAGCCGGCGCACCGTGAGCAAACCCTGCATACCATAGCCCATCTCTGTCGCCTGTATCTCATGGGCATAGGTCGGACTGACAGTAACGATGCGATCCGCATATTGCAGTCCGGATTTCAGGAAGGACAGATTGCCGTGGAATTCCACGCCATGCATGTGGAACATGGATAAAGGTATCTCCAGCGCTTTGATCCAATCACGATCGAAATTACCCTGGAAAGCGATGTTGTGCACCGTCATCACGCTACGCGCGCGTGGCTGATCCATCATCTGCAGATAGGCGGGTGTCAATCCTGTCTGCCAGTCGTTGCAATGCACCAGATCAGCCTGCCAATCGACAGGAGATGCCGGACTACCCAACATCGCCGCCACTTTGGACAGCATGCCGAAGCGCATCGGATTGTCTGGCCAATCCCCCCCCAAGTGATATTGATATGGCCCCGCCACACGGCAGAAATATTGCGGTGCATCCAAAACATAAACTGGCACATTCGTGCCTGGCATCTTGGCGCTCAACAGTTTCACCTGCGGCTGACCCGCAAACACAGTGAACGTTGCCACAACCTTCTTCGAAGTCAGTGCATCAAGGACTTGCGTGTATCCAGGTATCAACAAACGCACATCCTGCTTCAACTCCTGCAGCGCAGCCGGCAGTGATGCACTCACATCGGCCAAGCCGCCTGTCTTGATGAGCGGGTGAACTTCAGAAGTAGCGAACAGGATGCGTGTCATTTTTTCCGCGTTAGTGATTTGTAATAATTGATGAGGCCGTTGGTGGAAGCGTCATGCGATGCGACGGTCTCCTCACCCCGCAGTTCGGGCTGGATGTGCGCCGCCAGCTGCTTACCTAGCTCAACGCCCCATTGGTCGTATGAATTGAGGTTCCAGATGATGCCCTGCACGAATATCTTGTGCTCATACAGCGCGACCAAACGTCCCAAGGTACGCGGCGTCAACAGATCGAACATGATGGAATTGGTAGGCTTGTTACCCGCGAATACCTTGTGCGGCAACAAAACCTCGATAGCAGCGGCATCCATGCCAGAAGATTCCAGTTCAGCGCGTGCTTCTGCCGCTGTCTTGCCTTTCATCAACGCTTCGGCTTGTGCGAAATAATTCGACAGCAAAGTCGCATGATGCTCACCGATGGGATGCTGGCTTCGCGCAGGCGCGATGAAATCGGCCGGGATCATCTGCGTGCCTTGGTGGATCAATTGATAGTAGGCATGCTGCCCGTTCGTACCCGTACCGCCCCACAACACGGGGCCCGTCTCATAGTCCACGGCATTGCCTTGACGGTCGACGCTCTTACCGTTGCTCTCCATGTCGGCTTGCTGGAAATACGCCATGAAGGATTCCAGCGACTGATCATAGGGAAGGATGGCATAGCTGGTGGCATCGAAGAAATTGCGATACCACAGCCCGATCAACGCCATGATGACAGGCATGTTCTGCTCCAGTGGTGCCACGCGGAAATGCACATCCATGTCGTAACCACCTATCAACAACGCTTCGAACTTATCCATACCCACATACAGGGCGATGGATAGGCCGATGGAAGACCAAAGGGAATAACGCCCACCGACCCAATCCGAGAACTCGAACATATTGGCGGGGTCGATACCGAAATCCGTCACCAATTTGGCATTGGTGGAGAGTGCCACGAAATGCTTGGCGACTTGCTTCTGATCGTTAGAGTGACTCAAGAACCAATCCTTCGCGGAGCGCGCATTCATCAGCGTCTCCTGTGTGGTAAAGGTCTTGGATGCGATGATGAACAGCGTGGTCTCGGGATCGAGCAATGCCAGCTTGGTCGCGATGTCTGCACCATCCACGTTGGAGACAAAATGCGCACGCAACTTAGGACTGGAATAGGGTTGCAATGCTTGGCACACCATCAACGGTCCGAGGAAAGAACCGCCGATACCGATGTTCACCACATCGGTGATGGGTTTGCCGGTATAGCCACGCCAGACACCATTGCGTACGCTGTTGCTGAACAAGCGCATCTTCTCCAGCACATGGCGGATACCGATCAGGACATCGGTCTTTTCCACTCGCAACGGGGGGTGCTTGGTGTCTGTCGCTGCGCGCAATGCGGTGTGAAGTACGGCACGATCCTCGGTGAAATTGATCTTGTCACCGGAGAACATCTTCTCGCGCCAATCTTCCACCCTCGCTTGACGAGCCAACTCCATCAGCAACGGCATCGTGTCTTGTGTGATGAGATTCTTGGAATAGTCCAGCAACAGATCATCCAAGCGCAAAGAAAAACGCTCGAATCGGTTTGGATCAGAGACAAACGCCTCACGCAGTGAGAATCGCAGTAAGGATTGTCTGTGTTTGTGCAGGGCTTGCCATGCTGGAGATTGAGTCAATTGAGACATATCAAAACCTATCTAACCCTGCTTACATTTGTATTTCTTCCATTCGTTACTAACGCCAGTCGAATCAGCGCATCCTTTCAAGCACGATGCCCGATAGTGGCGGCAACGTCACTTCTATCGACTGCTCATGTCCATGACTTGCGGCATCACTTGAATACAAGCCGAATCCATTACCCATGTTTGACCCGCCGTAAAAGTGCGAATCACTGTTGAATATCTCACGGAATCCGCCTTTGTTCGGCACGCCAATACGATAGGCGGCACGAGGAACCGGGGTGAAGTTCAATGCCACGATGACGTAAGAACCATCGCGCGCCATGCGGCGGAAGATCAGCAATGACTGGTCTGCATTGTTGCAATCTACCCACTCAAAACCTTCATGAGAAAAATCGAGTTGATGCAGCGCGGGCACATCACGATACAAGCGATTCACATCACGCACCATCGCCTTCACACCACTATGTTCGTTACGTCCAAGCAGATACCAATCAATCTCGCCGCCCACCTTCCACTCTTGGCCTTGTGCGATCTCATTCCCCATGAAATTGAGCTTCTTGCCAGGGTTAGTCATCTGATAGGTAAACAATAACCGCAGGTTGGCGAATTTTTGCCA
>JBAYTV010000183.1:0-4318 GCA_041675405.1 Sideroxydans sp.
CGGCTGTGCCGATGTGAGGCTGCACCGCAACAAGCTGCTTTGCAGCGTGTTGTCAGTGGCTTGCAGTTTGCTGACGTAGCCATCTTTTGCGAGTTCGGTAAAGGCTTTGGCTTGTTCGCGGTAGTGCGGTAAGACTTCGATGAGTTTGGTGCGGGCTTGTTGGGCAGCGGCGAGGTCGCTTTGGGCTTTGTCGTTAAGGCTGGATTTTCGATTGAGGGTGAACATGGGCGCACCCTATCCACCCACCCCTGCCGCGTCAATCTGAAAAACGGCCTATATATTTTATGTTGCATGTAACGAAATGTCGGGCTACCATGCGTTTCATGTAACGCAACTATTTGGGTGGACATCATGAGGGCAAGCACTTCAGAACGAGTACAAAAGCATCGTGCAGTATTGCGCGAGTCTGGCTTGCGCCCTGTGCAGATATGGGTGCCGGATACACGGCGTGTCGGGTTTGCGGAGGAATGCCGCCGTCAGTCGTTGTCGTTGCGGGGGGATGTGCATGAGCGTGAAACTTCCGATTGGTTGGAGGTGGCTGGTGATCGCGAGGGCTGGCAATGAGGCGCGGTGATCTGGTGACGGTGGCGCTTCAGGGTGATCTGGGCAAGCCGCGCCCAGCATTGGTCATCCAGTCCGATCTTTTTGATACTCATCCTTCTGTGACGATATTGCCGGTGACTAGCGAGTTAAGGGTTGCACCGTTGTTTCGCATTGCCGTAAGTCCGCAGGAATCTAACGGGCTGAGCCGACCTTCTCAGGTAATGGTGGACAAGCCGCAATCCATTGCGAGAGAAAAGATTGGCGCGGTGATCGGCCGTTTGGACGACGAAACCATGCTGGCGGTGAACCGTGCTTTGGTGGTTTTTCTGGGTTTTGCCTGAACTTCAGGCTTAACTGCAGTAACAGCGGGCAGTCTGCTCCGCGTTGATGAAACACCCCCCTTCGGCTATAATGCGCGCCATTCCAAAAGCGGGACGAGCCGAGTGCTCATCCCGCTTCTTTATGTCCAGATTCGAGGAGCAACCCGTGCCGCAAACAAGTCCTGCCATTCTAGTTTTAGCCGATGGGACAGTGTTTCGCGGAACTGCCATCGGTGCCTCAGGTAGTAGCGTCGGCGAGGTGGTGTTCAACACCTCGATGACCGGCTATCAAGAGATCCTGACCGACCCGTCCTATTGCCGCCAGATCGTCACACTGACTTACCCGCACATTGGTAACGTCGGTTGCAACCCAGAAGATGTAGAGTCGCGCCAAGTGTTCGCCAGCGGCCTCATCATCCGTGACCTGTCGATGACGGTGAGCAATTTCCGCGCGACGCAATCCCTGCCTGAATATCTCAAATCCAACAACGTCGTTGCCATCGCTGGCATCGACACGCGCAAGCTGACGCGCATCCTGCGTAGCAAAGGCGCGCAGAGCGGTTGTATCGCCACCGGCGATAACGTGGAAGCGGCATTGGCTGCGGCACGCGGTTTCGCGGGTTTGGCGGGAATGGACCTGGCGCAAGTCGTCACCTGCGATAAATCCTACGAGTGGAAGCAACGCGAGTGGGAATTGGGCGTGGGCTATAGCGACATCGCTGAATCGAAGTTCCATGTGGTGGCGTATGACTTTGGCGTGAAGCGCAACATCCTGCGCATGCTGGCCGAACGCGGTTGCCGCATCACGGTGGTTCCTGCGAAGACATCGGCTACCGATGTGCTGGCGCTGAAACCGGATGGTGTGTTCCTCTCCAACGGCCCCGGCGATCCTGAGCCGTGCGACTACGCGATCACTGCAACCAAGAAATTTTTGGATGAAGGCATGCCTTTGTTCGGTATCTGCTTGGGACATCAGATCCTCGGTCTGGCTTCCGGTGCGAAGACGGTGAAGATGAAATTCGGTCATCGCGGTGCGAACCATCCCGTGCAAGATACGCAGACCAAGCGTGTGATGATCACCAGCCAGAACCACGGTTTTGCGGTGGATGCGGCGACGCTGCCAAA
Organism: Sideroxydans sp.; assembly: GCA_041675405.1. Taxonomy (GTDB): domain Bacteria; phylum Pseudomonadota; class Gammaproteobacteria; order Burkholderiales; family Gallionellaceae; genus Sideroxyarcus. Next base: position 1,989 of record JBAYTV010000183.1, read on the forward strand.
GAATGCGCGTGTGACGCACATCTCGTTGTTCGACGGCACACTGCAAGGTTTCGAGCTGACTGACAAGCCAGCGTTCTGTTTCCAAGGTCACCCCGAGGCGAGTCCCGGGCCGCATGACGTGGATGTTTTGTTTGATCGCTTCGTTGCGATGATGGGTGGTAAGTAAATGGCTAAGCGTACTGACATCAAATCAATCCTGATCATTGGCGCGGGCCCCATCGTCATCGGGCAAGCGTGCGAGTTCGACTATTCCGGCGCGCAGGCTTGTAAAGCGCTGAAGGAAGAGGGTTATCGCGTCATTCTGGTGAACTCTAACCCCGCGACCATCATGACCGACCCCAATATGGCGGATGCGACCTATATCGAGCCGATCACTTGGCAGATGGTGGAGAAGATCATCGCCAAGGAACGTCCCGATGCGATCCTGCCTACGATGGGCGGGCAGACTGCATTGAACTGCGCCTTGGATCTGGCCAAGCACGGTGTGTTGGAAAAATACAAGGTCGAGATGATCGGCGCATCGCGCGACGCCATCGACATGGCGGAAGACCGCGAGAAATTCAAACAAGCGATGACGCGCATCGGGCTGGCATCGGCACGTTCCGCTATCGCGCACAGCATGGAAGAAGCCTTCCAAGTGCAGCAAGTGATGGGCTTCCCAACGGTCATTCGTCCGTCCTTCACCATGGGCGGTAGCGGTGGTGGTATCGCTTACAACCGTCAAGAGTTCGTGGAGATCTGCGAGCGCGGCTTGGAAGCATCGCCCACCAAAGAGTTGCTGATCGAAGAATCGCTGCTCGGCTGGAAAGAATACGAGATGGAGGTCGTGCGTGACCGCAACGACAACTGCATCATCATCTGCTCCATCGAGAACTTGGATCCGATGGGCGTGCATACTGGTGACTCCATCACCGTCGCTCCCGCGCAGACATTGACCGACAAGGAATACCAGATCTTGCGCGACGCCTCCTTGGCCGTGCTGCGCGAGATCGGTGTGGAGACGGGCGGCAGCAACGTGCAGTTCTCCATCAATCCGGCGGATGGTCGTATGGTGGTGATCGAGATGAATCCGCGCGTGTCGCGCTCTTCTGCGCTGGCATCCAAGGCGACGGGTTTCCCGATTGCCAAGGTGGCTGCGAAGTTGGCAGTGGGTTACACCTTGGACGAATTGAAGAACGACATCACGGGTGGTGCGACCCCGGCTTCGTTCGAGCCCACCATCGACTACGTGGTGACCAAGATCCCGCGTTTCGCCTTCGAGAAATTCCCGCAAGCCAACGACCGCCTGACGACACAGATGAAGTCGGTGGGCGAGGTGATGGCGATAGGTCGTACTTTCCAAGAGTCGTTCCAAAAAGCGCTGCGCGGTTTGGAAGTGGGTGTGAATGGATTGGACAGCAAATACACAGACCGTGAAGCCATCTGCGCTGAGATGGGCAACCCCGGCCCGGATCGTATCTGGGCGGTGGGCGACGCATTCCGTATCGGCATGAGCGTGGAAGAGGTGTTCAACGTAAGCAAGATCGACCCGTGGTTCTTGGTGCAGATCGAAGACATCACCCGCCAAGAAAACACCTTGCTTGGCCGTGGTTTGGAGAGTGTGCAGGCGGATGAGATGCGCGCGTTGAAGCGCAGCGGTTTTGCCGATGCGCGTATTGCCGCGCTGATGGAAACCGACGATGCGGCAGTGCGTGCCTATCGCCACGCGTTGAAAGTGCGCCCCGTGTTCAAGCGTGTGGACACCTGCGCGGCAGAGTTCTCGACCAACACCGCTTACATGTATTCCACTTACGAAGAAGAGTGCGAATCTTTACCGACCAATAACAAGAAGATCATGGTGCTGGGCGGCGGGCCGAACCGTATCGGGCAAGGTATCGAGTTCGACTATTGCTGTGTGCATGCCGCGCTGGCGATGCGCGAAGACGGCTACGAGACCATCATGGTCAACTGCAATCCCGAGACGGTCTCTACCGACTACGATACTTCGGATCGTTTGTACTTTGAGCCGCTGACATTGGAAGACGTGCTGGAAGTGGTCGCTGTCGAGAAGCCTGTTGGCGTCATCGTGCAGTACGGTGGTCAGACGCCTTTGAAGTTGGCACATGGTTTGGCCAAGAGCGGCGTGCCTATCATCGGCACCACGGTCGACATGATCGACATGGCAGAAGACCGTGCACGCTTCCAAGCGATGTTGCGCGAACTAAATCTGAAACAACCGCCGAATCGTACTGCCAGCCATGTGGCTGAAGCGGTAGCGGGGGCCGCTGAAATTGGCTTCCCGCTGGTGATGCGACCCTCCAACGTGCTGGGCGGGCGCGGTATGGAGATCA
>JBAYTV010000184.1:0-4316 GCA_041675405.1 Sideroxydans sp.
ACCCAGTAACTACTCGATTCGTGGTCGAGCGCGGAGCCGCCGCAGTTGGCTGGCTGATCGAACAAGGAGTGCCGTTCTCGAAAGACGAGAACGGAGGAAGCGATTACCACCTGACTCGCGAAGGCGGGCACAGCCACCGCCGCATCATCCATGCTGCGGATGCGACTGGAAAAGCAATACAGCAAACGCTATCCGAAAAAGTACTCTCCCACCCTAACGTCACCGTTCTTGAGCATCACATCGCAGTCGACTTGATCACAGGCAAGAAGATCGGCCTATCAGAGCAGTCCTGCCTAGGTGCTTACGTACTCGACTCATCCTCGGGAGAGGTCCGCACCATCTCAGCAGACAACACAGTTTTAGCGACAGGCGGTGCAGGCAAGGTCTATCTGTACACCACTAATCCGGACACCGCGACTGGAGACGGCATCGCGATGGGCTGGCGTGCAGGATGCCGCGTATCCAATATGGAATTCATGCAGTTCCATCCGACCTGCCTCTATCACCCTCATGCAAAGTCTTTCTTGATCAGCGAGGCGGTTCGTGGCGAGGGAGGCTTGTTGAAACTTCCCAATGGGACACGATTCATGCCGTGGCACGACGAGCGCGCAGAGCTCGCCCCACGAGACATCGTTGCTCGCGCCATCGACTATGAGATGAAGAAGCGCGGTATCGATTGCGTCTACTTGGATATCTCACACCAACCGGAATCCTTCTTGCGAGAACACTTTCCGACTATCCACACGCGTTGTTTAGACCTGGGAATCGACATCTCCAAACAACCCATCCCTGTTGTTCCAGCCATGCATTTCACTTGTGGCGGATTGATGACGGATCTCGCTTCACGCACTGACATAAAAGACCTGTACGCCATCGGCGAAACGGCTAGCACGGGCCTGCATGGCGCCAATCGCCTCGCCAGCAATTCCTTGCTTGAATGTCTGGTGTTTGCAGATGCTGCCGCAAAGGACATCCTAGGAAAATCGGCCAATGCGGCACGCACACTGCCAGCATGGGATGAGAGTCGCGTCACAGATGCAGATGAATTGGTAGTGATCTCACATAATTGGGATGAATTGCGCCGTTTCATGTGGGACTATGTTGGCATCGTTCGCACCACGAAACGTCTGCAACGTGCCCAGCATCGCATCAGCTTGTTGCACGAGGAGATCAATGAATACTACCGCAACTTCCACGTGACATCGGACCTGCTCGAGCTACGCAACTTGGTTCAAACTGCAGACTTGGTCGTGCAAAGCGCTCTGGCTAGGCACGAAAGCAGAGGATTACATTTCAGCAAAGATTATCCGATGACGCTGGATGAACCTATACCGACGATATTGGACCCTGCTGCTTAGCGCCCCACCTCAGCACGACTCTCAAACGTCGGAAGCTGTCCGCATCCATACTGTCTTTCAGCAACACGAGGTCACGATGTCCGCCCTGCTCCAGGTGAACATTGATCAAAACGACGTAAGGCAAGATCGCTCCTCCTGCTCTCAGCTTACCCGTCAGATGACGCCCATCACGCAACATCAGAGAAATAGTGTCGTCAACCTCTAGACGAAATGCGACACAGGAATGAGCCAAGCTCAAGCTAGCATCTCTGAATAAAATGAATGCACTTGCTAGCAAGACAAAACAACCGAGTGCCACCTGCAACGTCATCCCCAATGGCAAGATAAGCAAAATCGCAATAGGTAACAGACAAGCAATGCAAATGGATAGAGTGAGGTACTTAGAGGGTTGCAGTTTGTAATGTCGCTGCAGACTTGCACTCATTCGTGCAAGTCCCGCTTAGAAAACGATGGTAGAGATCAAGCCGATCACAACGAGCGCGATGATCGCCAACAGGATATAACCGCCTCCATTGGCTGGCGGAGGTGATTGGTTATTGGATCGCGAGGCCGAAGCACTCTTCAAGCTGACATCGGGGCGAAGTACGGGTGCGGCTCGGTTGATATCATCCATGCTGGGGCGCGCCATACGGAACGTCTTGGACAATTCCTCGACGTCCTCTTCACTTGCCGTCATGGAGGCTAGGCGCATGGTCGCCTCCATCGAATCAAAAGAGGTCGACAGACCCAAGGCTGACACCTGATTGGATTCATCGCCCGCATCGCTCGATAAAGCTCCAGCCGCTTCAAGATTGACAGGGCTCTTCTTCTGAGGCGTAGAGTCGATCGTCGAAGCTGAAGTCGAGCGCGGCAGTGCATCGCGGCAATCACGCAGGTCGTTCGCCAGATCTCGTGCGTTCTGATAGCGAGAATCCAAATCTTTGGCTAACGCCTTGGCCACGATGAAGTTCAACATCTCTGGAACATCGGCGTTCACAGTGCTTGGGGTCGCAGGTGTTGCATTCAAGGTCTGGTACATGATCGCATTGACGTTCTCGCCCATGAATGGAGCCTGTCCCGTCAACATCTCATACAACATCACGCCTAGAGAGAAAATATCGGAACGCTGGTCGGTCAATTTACCCATCACCTGTTCTGGCGACATGTATTTGGGTGAACCCAAGACCATCCCTGTCTGCGTACGTACGGCAGCCGAAGCCATGCGTGCAATACCAAAGTCCGTGATCTTCACATGACCATCGCGGATCACCATCACATTGGACGGCTTGATGTCGCGATGAACGATCTCGTGCTCATGCGCATACGACAAGCCCAAAGCGACCTGCGAGATGATGTCTATCACCTGACCTATAGGAAGTATTTTGTTGTCGTTCAGAATGTCGCGCAACTCGCGGCCATGCAGATATTCCATCGCGATGTAGGCGATATCTTCCGTGCGACCGACATCATAGATGGTTACGATGTTCGGATGACTGAGCCGCCCTGCCGCTTTCGCTTCTTGGTAGAAACGGGCTTCGTACTCTTCACGTTCCTCTTGGGCCAAACTCAGATTGATAGTCTTGATCGCCACCTCACGATCAATGAGCGGATCCTTAGCCTTATAGACGACACCCATCGCGCCTTGACCAAGCTCACTGATGATCTGATATCGTCCAAGCTGACTGATCATTCTGCCATTTCCTTGATCACTTACCCGCCTTCATCTTCACACTCTGGAAGACCGGCCCCCAGATAGGGTGCCCTGCTTCCGCGGCGGACAGATTGAAGTCAGGGTTGACCTCCAAAATGTTCTTGAAATATTCCCTGCAACTCTTCTCACGCGATGAGATGCAACTGATGAAAGCCATATATTTATTCGCACGAATCCTCTGCGCACGGCTAGTCGTCTTCGTCGCAAGAACAGCCTCGAGAGAATTCATTGCAGTCACGTAATTTCCTTCCTCATACTCTTTGACTGCGATCTCAAGCTTTTGCTCGACCTGATCTTTGCCAAACAAGCGTATCCCGCCACCGCCATCGTCGCAGGTGCTGACGACAGTACAACCAGTGAATAGCAGTGTGCTCAAGCCCACCATCAACCAACGTGACATCACCTTCTCCTATTCGAAACTTATTTGAAACTATGTTTTATTTTTATCTTCTCACCAGGCTTAGCCTTGATGACTTCTTTGTATACCGGAAAACTAGAGTTCCTGATCTCCATCTTGTGTGTGCCTGCCACTACTTGTAATTCCAACAATGGCGGACTAACACCTTGCAGTTTTCCATCCAGATATATCTCGCCCCACGGCAAGACAGCCAAGCTCACAACCGCTGGACCGCCAGTCGTCTCGACCAAAGTGCGAACACGAGAACTCTGCTTGACCCCTTGGACTTTCTTTTCAGCTTCAGGAGCCGCCGGTTGGGACGGAGCAACGACTGCAGAAGCCGGATTCACAACAGGCACTGATGCGACTACCTGTTTACCATCTGGCACGACTGGACGGTGAGCCAATTTATATATTCCCAACACCATCGAGAACACCAGTACGGCCGATACTCCAACTACTGTCGCCTTCTGAATTATCGACGCCTTCCTAAAGGCATCGATACCACGCCGCTCCCACACCGCGACGTTATGAATGAATTCTTCCCAATAAATCTTGGTCGTTGCAATCGCCTTGCGCCAACCCGTCGTATGCTCGATCTCCTCCTTCAACGCGATGCTACGCTGAGTGGAGGTGAAGTCACCGGGATACCCGATGGCATAGACCTCGTGTTCACGCACATGTTTATCAGTGCGCGAACCTTGGTAATGGAACATGCCTGCGTACTCTTGCGACAGGCGCGACACTGCATCGTAGTAAGAACGTGACACAAGGATCTGACCTGGATCTGCGAACCCCATCACACGCTGTGCGACGTTGATGCCGTCACCAACGATATTAGGTTGCCCATTGATATCTTTGACCAATCGCA
>JBAYTV010000185.1:0-4303 GCA_041675405.1 Sideroxydans sp.
ACCACGTTGAGATGCGCACGTTGTGCGATCCATTCCGACGGCCGCGCGTCTTGGTAAGCGGCGCGCAACACCATCTTGGCGGGTTGTTTTTGTAGTGTGTTCAATATCTGTGCAAGATGTGCCGCACTCGGTTCCATCCCGGGTTTGGGTTCCAGTGTTGCCAATTCTTTCAACTTCAGCCATTCAGTCAGATACGGAAAGCCTTTGTGTTGAACAAGTATGGGCATGCCTTTGAGGGGCAGGGCTTGCGCTTCCCACTTGGTGATAGCGGTGCGCCACTTCAAATTGAAATCGGCGAGGCGTTGCTGATAGGTGTTGATATTCGCTGCATCAAGTTGTATCAGACGTTTGCTCAGTGCATCCGCGATGGGCAGAAAATTGCGCGGGTCGGTCTGGATGTGTGGGTTGCCTCGCGCGTGCACATCGCCATCGCCACGATCCAAACGAGTCGGTACTTCCAACATCTTGACGAAGTCCGTCACCTCGAAATATCCATCGCTACCCACTTGTGTCGCGGCATTGCCAGATTCGCGCAACACGACAGGTAGCCAAGCGACTTCCAATTCAGCCCCGGTACACACCACCAGATTTGCGCGGCGCGCCTTGGCGGTCAGGCTGGGGCGTGCCTCGATATGATGCGGGTCTTGCAACGCAGAAGTTGCGGTGTAGATGCTGGCCTTGTCGCCCGCGAGTTCTTGCGTGAGCGCTGCCCATTCCGGTTCGCAGGCGAACACATTGAGCGTGGCGTGTGCTGTGCTGGAGAGTAAGGAAAGTAGGAATACATAAATCAGTCTGTTCATCTTTGTCTCCTAGTAGGAATGAGCGCCATGCGCGCCCAAGCTCATGACGTACTGCACAAAGAACTGGATGTCTTTGAGTCCTTGGCGCGATTGGTCGTTTGCCACTTGCATACGCAAACGCGAGAACTCACTTGGACTGTAGTCCAGCATCAAGGAGGTGCGAGTCGGATTGAAGGCGTAGTCGCTGATGACGTTACCTGCATTCGATGCGCCGATCTGCGCGACACCTGAGTCGAGGCGGTCATAACGGGCACCTACTCTCCAGCGTGGTACGAATTGATACACGCTCTGCAGGTAGAAGCCATTTTGCGTATTGCTGAATGTGTCGGTGACATTCGCAAGCGCTGTGTCATAAGTCAGAACGCCGGTTTCTTTGCGACGGAAGTATTCCCCTTGCAACTTCACATAGCTGTTTCTCACATTGCCATTGGCTGCGTATTTCCATACAAAGTCCAAACCGGTGGTTTGGCTGTCGCCCGTGAAAAGATTGGTGACGGCGTTACCTGCTAGATCAGGAATATCGACGCTTTCCGCATCCACGCGTCGAGTCTGATGTGCAGAAACGCCCACGCGCCAACTATGTTCGATGCCGATATCGTCACCGATGCGGGCGAATAAAACACCTGCGCTATTGCCGTTATGCACCGTATCTGTACCGGGGAAGCCGCGACCACGTCCCATCTCGCCGCCTAGCTCAATGAACATGTCCGTCGGTGCCAGCCACTTTAGTTGCAGCCCGTCTTCGCCCAACTGGTTCTCCCACAACACGGCATAGACCAGCGGTTGATCGGCGAAATCCCACGCGTGTGCATGTTGTTCGTTGAGATAGCCCAAGCCAGAGAAGAAGCGCCCGAACTTGAGATTGAGCCCGTCGCCCAGCGCAGTGGTTTGCACGAACGCATTCTCCACGCTGATACCACCTGCGGGGTCGAGTGCCAAAGTGGCGACGCCGCGATATTCGGGGTCGATATTGGCTGAGATGCCCATCTCGGATTCGCCCAAGTTGAATCCTTGTTCGTGGCCAGGATTGGGGTTCATGGCAAAGCCGGTGGCGGGAATGGCTGGATCGCGTTGCACACTGCCGTAAGTGCCCGACAGGATGAGAGAGAACGCAGGATTGAAAGCGTTATCGATACTGCCTGTGTTGGCGGCGAATGATGATGCGGATTGAAACAGCAAGGCGGCGATCGCCGCACTGGTAGAGATGCCTTTAATCATTTTGTTACTCCAAGATAGGGATAGCAATATCTCGCACATGAACGGCGCGAGAGTTGGTATTCGAACTAAGCGGAGTAGGGCGGGGCGCGTGCCGCGAATGCGGCGAAGGTGTTGGAGCGGAAAGATGGTGCGTAGGGGGGAGCGACCACGTTCGCGCTAGCATCGAGATCGAAATGGACATCGCTGCTGCCGACCGCACTGCCGATATGCGCATAGGCAGCACACAACTCGCATTGCGTATCGTGCGGTGCTGATTGGTCTTGCGATTGCTGCGCCAGCGTGTGCGAGATGCCATGCGACATCGCCCCTTGCTGAGCGAACAGCAGGGTAAAGACGAGCAGGGCTAATTGGAAGGTGGAGCGCAACATGGGGCGCATCGTATCCACTTTGTTATTCCGCCTCAAGTTGGTCGTTGGTGGTGAACGTCCAGGTGCGGGTGATGCTGAGGATGTCGGTCTCTTTGCGGATGTCCGGCGGGAAGGGGGCGTAAGGGGCAGCGAGTTTGACGATGCGTTGGGCTGCTGCGTCGAGGATGCGCTGGCCGGATGATTTGTTGATCTCGACGTTCTCTATACTGCCGTCGGAGCGGATGTTCACGGTGAGTGTGAGTTTGCCGTAGATCTTTTGGCGCCGTGCCGCTTCGGGATAGTTCATGTTGCCGATGCGCTCCACCTTGCCACGCCAGTCTTCCACGTATTGGGCGTAACGATATTCCTGTGTGCGTGCGCCGATGAACTTGCGCTTGGGCATCTTCTCGTAGAGCGAGATATTCTTGCTGATCTCGGCTTCCAACCGTGCGATCTCGAGTGAGCGTTGTACGAGGTCTTGGCCGTTCAGTGTGCTGTCCACTTGTTGCGTCACCATTTTCTTCTGTTCGACGCTGTAGTTGCTCTTTGCTTGCGTCAGCAAGCGTTTGACTTCTTGTTCCAGCGTCTTCACTTTTTGAGTGGCTTGTTCAGGTGTGAATTGTTGTGCATCCCCCAAGATGGGGAAGGGGGTTCCGGCGCGGCGGTCATCTTCTGTGTTGCCGCCGCCGTCTAGGTTGTTCTGCGCGTAGGCGCTGGCTTTGCCCGGCTTGCTCTTCGATTTGCTGTTGACCAAGGTGACCTCCAACGGCTCTAACGCCTTGGCCAGTTTGGAGGCATCCGGCATGTCGAAAGCGATGCCAAAGATGATGAAGGCGTGCAAGAAGAACGAGAATGAGATGGCGAACGACAAACGTTCTTTTACCAGCAACGTTTTGGCGATCAGCCTCTTCATGCAGGCGTTTCCACTTGCGCGACGTAACGTGCTTCGAAGTTCAGATCAAGCAGGTCGATCTCGCCCATCTCCAGCATCACTCTCGAATTGGCAGGCAGTTCGGGAATAGAGGGTACACGCCCGACCAGCGGGATGTCGCCGATCTTGACGAGGTTCTCGCGCAACAACAGTGCATCGATCTGCGTGACCTTTTCCTGTTGCAGCCAGCGCAGGCACCAGTAACGTTCCATGCCGCGCTGGAACTCGTTGTAGGTGGTGTAGGCGGCGTCGAAGTCGCGCAGGATAGCGAACAGTGCCGTGTCGTTCTTGGCGTAAGCCGGCGGCTCGCCGCGCAACACGCTGATGAGTTGGCGTTGGTTCACTAGGTCCACATAACGGCGTAGCGGTGAACTCGACCATGCGTAGTGTGCCACACCCAAGCCTTGGTGCGGTGCCGCCACGGTGCTCATCTTCACCTTGCCGTTGTTTTGTGTGCGGTAGATGCCTGGCACTTCGTTGTCGTCCAGCAATTTGCCCCACATGCTGTTGGCCAAGATCATCAATTCAGACACCACCTTGTCGATGGGCGAGCCGCGCAGGCGATGGCCGATGGTGATGTGGCCGTTCTCGATATGGAAGGTGTAGTCGATCTGCTGGTTGCCGTTATCAGCCGATTTACCGCGCACGGCTTCCAGCTTGTTGGCGAAGTCGAACAGCAGTTTGAGTTCAGGCGCGTAGGCGTAATCAAGTGTGCCCGCAGCCAGTGTCTCTTGGTTGAACAAAGGCTCTAGTGTGTCGTGCCGCAAGTTGGCTGCGATGTGAAGACGCTCGATACGACTCTCACTATTCGTCACCGCCAATGTTGCGGCATCCACCTCCACATACAGCGACAGCGCAGGGCAGACCTTATCGGCGCACAGCGTGAAGGCTTGCACCACATTGTCCGGCAGCATGGTGATCTTGTCGCCCGGCATATACACGGTGGACATGCGCTGGGCGGCGATCTTGTCGATGTCTGAATTCAGAGGGATGCCCAGCGCAGGGGC
>JBAYTV010000186.1:0-4281 GCA_041675405.1 Sideroxydans sp.
CCACAACTTCGGCAAGATCCACGATGTAGAGAGCGCAGAGTTCCGCATCACTCGTTATCACGAGAACGGCAGGTCACCCATCGGCGAACCCGAGATATTGACCATCCCCGGTAGCGCGTTCCGCAAAGCGGGACTGGGTAAGGATGTCACCGACAAGTTCCTGTCCGGCCTGCCCGGCATCCAGAAGGAAGGCTGCGACGGCATCATCACCTCGGCGCGCTTCATCCTGCATCGCGAACACAAGTTCACGCGCACCGTATGTCTGGAGTTCTTCGGTCAGGTGCATGAAGCCGTACCAGCCATCGTCGAGGTCACCGAATATTTCAAACAACGCAGCGATGTAGCGCCCGCCTTCCTAGCCGGCCTTGAGCATCTGGACGAGCGTTATCTGAAAGCGGTGGGCTACGCCACCAAATCGAAACGCGGCACACGCCCCAAGATGGTATTGATCGCCGATGTGGTGAGCGACGACGAATACGCGGTGGGTGAAGCCGCTTCCGAGATCGTGCGTTTGGCGAACCTGCGCCACGGTGAAGGCTTCATCGCCGTCTCCGCCGAAGCGCGCAAGAAGTTCTGGCTGGACCGTGCACGCACTGCTGCCATCGCCAAACACACCAACGCCTTCAAGATCAACGAGGACGTGGTCATCCCGCTGCCACGCATGGGTGACTATTGCGACGGCATCGAGCGCATCAACATCGAGCTGTCCTTGGGCAACAAGATCAAACTGCTAGATGCCTTGGATGAGTTCTTCCAAGGAGAATTGCCACTGCGTTACCAAGACGATGCTCAACTGGGAGATGCCGAGTTGTTGGGTAACCGACCGCAAACGGCACAGCAATTATTGACGGAAGTGCGCACGCGCTGGACTTGGTTGCTGGAGAATCTGGATGCTCCACTTTCTGTGTGTCCGTTTCCCGCTGTTTCCCCCACCCCAACCCCTCTCCCGGTGGGGGAAACAGTTTTCAACGCAGTGCAAAATCATCAGTTACGCGCCTCGTGGAAGCGCGAACTACGCGAACCGCTGCGCCACATCTTCAGTGGCAATACCTATGAGCCTGTCCTCGAACGTTGCAACGCCACGCATCAAAGCATATTGAAGAGTCGCGTGTTCGTCGCGCTGCACATGCATGCGGGCGACGGCAACGTCCACACCAACATCCCCGTGAATTCCGACGATTACGTGATGTTGCAACAGGCTTACGCCGCGGTGGATCGCATTATGCAGCTGGCGAAGGACTTGGGTGGTGTCATCTCGGGTGAACACGGCATCGGCATCACTAAGTTCGACTATTTGGAAAAATCAGAACTCGCTCCTTTTGCCGCCTACAAGCAAAAGGTCGATCCTGAAGGCCGTTTCAACAGGGGCAAATTGTTGTCGGGCAGCAACCTCGAACGCGCCTATACCCCCAGCTTTAATTTGATGGAATTGGAGAGTCTGATCCTCGAGAAGAGTGAATTGGGCGATATCTCCGACTCCATCAAAGACTGCCTGCGTTGCGGCAAGTGCAAACCCGTTTGCTCAACGCACGTGCCGCGCGCCAACCTGCTGTACTCGCCGCGCAACAAGATACTGGCCACCTCGCTGCTCATCGAAGCCTTTCTATATGAAGAGCAGACGCGACGCGGCATTTCCATTGCGCACTTCGACGAGTTCAACGATGTGGCCGACCACTGCACGGTGTGCCACCGCTGTGAGAAACCCTGCCCTGTGGATATCGACTTCGGCGATGTCTCCGTCGCGATGCGCAACTTCCTGCGCAAGCAAGGCAAGAAGAACTTCAGCCCGGTGACGGCGACCTCGATGATGTTCCTCAATGCTTCCGACCCGATGACCATCAAGCTGATCCGCAAGGTAATGATCGAGTGGGCATACAAAGGACAGCGTCTCGCCCATCGTATCGCGAAAAGTTTAGGCTTGCTGAACAGCCAACTCAAACATCCGCCCGCCAGCGTGGGCAAGCCCTCGCTCAAGGCTCATGTCATCCATTTCATCAACAAACCGATGCCGGGTGGATTACCCAAGAAGACCTCGCGCGCACTGCTCGACATCGAGGACGACACCGTCGTTCCCGTGATCCGCGATCCGCGCAAGTTGAACGAGGAATCGGAAGCGGTGTTCTATTTCCCCGGTTGCGGCTCGGAGCGTCTGTTCGGCGAAGTAGGATTGGCGACACAAGCGATGTTGTATGAAATAGGTGCGGTGACGGTATTGCCACCCGGCTATCTGTGCTGCGGCTATCCGCAGAACGCTTCCGGTCAGGGCGACAAAGCGAACCAGATCACCACCGACAATCGCGTGCTATTCCACCGCGTGGCGAACACCCTGAACTACCTCAACATCAAAACGGTGATCGTGTCTTGCGGTACGTGCATGGATCAATTGCAGAAGTACCAATTCGACAAGATATTCCCCGGCTGCCGTTTGCTCGACATCCACGAATACTTGCTGGAAAAGGGTGTGAAGCTTGAAACGGCGACTGGCCTGCGCTACATGTATCACGAGCCATGCCACACGCCAATGAAGACGTACAAGTCACTCGACGTGGTCAAGACCTTGATGGGCACTGACGTTCCTTTGAATGACCGCTGTTGCGGCGAATCAGGCACCTTCGGCGTGGCACTGCCGCACATCGCCACACAAGTACGCTTCCGCAAGGAAGAGGAGATGCGCAAAGGTTCTGCCGCCTTGCGCGCCGACGGCTTCACAGGAGAGGTGAAGATACTCACCTCCTGCCCCGCATGCCAGCAAGGATTGAATCGTTACAACGATGATGCGAACACGACAACTGACTACATCGTGGTGGAGATGGCCAAACATCTGCTCGGTCCGAACTGGATGGCGGAATATGTCGCGAATGCCAATGATGGCGGTATCGAACGGGTGTTGTTATAAACTAAAGTTATGCTTTCGCTCGAACCCACCGACGACCTCGCACAACCGGCATTCAAAGATGCCGCCTCGTGCACCCAATGGTTGAGTCAGTTGCAACTCACCAACCTCAATTTGGCGCATGGCGCGCTACGCAAACAACTCGATGAATTGAACCGCTGCCCGCTCAAGGGCAGCGACCGCCTGCAGACCTTGGAAGCGTTGCGCGAGACCATCGCTGTGGTACAAAACGACTTTGCCAAGAAGTTGGCCGGCAAAAAACTCCCTCTGGCAGATGACGAATTCCTTTTGCTCATCGCACTCTCAAGTCTGTGGCAAAGCCTGCTCAACGGCTATCTGCGCTGCCTGCAAAATGCCGAGACGGGCGACAAGACACTGGCCGCACAGACTGCGTTGCTATGCCAACGTTGTGTGCAATACAGCAGCCTGCAGATCGGTGAATTCTTGCGTGCGGGATGCGAGCCGGATGGCAAGACCTGGCAGCAACTGCACTCCCTTTACGCACACATCGAATCACTGGGGCTGCAAAGTGAAGCGGTGCGCGACGAGCGTTATAACGCCGGCCATCCCATCACTTGCCGCACGCTGTACGCCAAGACCTTGCTCATGCATCGTGCGCGCTTGCTCGGCCTGTCGCGCAGTCACTGGCACATCGCCGAGCGTTGGCTCAGCCTGTGGGGTGATGCCATCACTATCGAGCCGCGTTGCAGCATCAGCAAAGATGATGCGCCTCCCTTGGGTGTGGACCTGGCGGGTACGCGGGCTCTTTACAGGGCGCAACCTGATCGTGCAGCCGCCAGCATGCGTTATCTGGCGATGGTGCCGCTTTCGAAACTCATCCGCGTGAAGACCATCCTGTTGCAACAAGGTCAGACACCACAACAAGTCGATCTCGGTTCCGAACTTTCTAACAAAGAAGGCGTGACACTGCTCAATCAGTTGCACACCTGTTGGTGCGAGGCACGCCCTGATTCACTTGCAGATACGCCGCACGAGACCAACATCACTCACCTGTGCATCGGAATGGAACATATCTACGCACAGATCGCGCGCAAGCCGTTCAAGCCCGTCAAAGACACGGCCAAAGCCAGCCAAGATGCGCAGCGCCAGATCGAGACCTTCGGCCGTGTATTGGACGACACAGGCCAACATGCCTACAAGGAGTTGGGATTCGTGCCGGAAGAATGGCTGGTCGAAGAAGACAGTCTCATTCGCGCACATCTGTTGCGCAAAGGGAGCGTGGGTGAGCGTTTGGCAAACCAGCAACTGGTGAGCGTGTTCGCCCCGAACGGCACAGCCCACAAGCTAGGCTTCACCACCTTGGTCAACGTGACGCGCACAGGACACCTCTACATCGGCCTGCGCTATCTACCCGGTCAACCGCAAGC
>JBAYTV010000187.1:0-4276 GCA_041675405.1 Sideroxydans sp.
CGATCAGATAAGGTTTGCCATCGGCATGCGATCTTGGATTCGCTGACAAGGCCAACAGTTGGCCTAGTTTTTGGCGCAACACGCCGGTGAATCCATCTATCCGTGATCTATTGCGCGACATTTTTTAGCGAGGCACCGAAGGTCAGAGTGCCTTGCTGACCTTCATGATGGCAACATCATCGGCGCTGTGTCGTGCAGTGAAACCCAAGCGCGACATCAGCTTCAACATGTTGTGGTTGTGGCTCAGCACTTCACCTTCGATGACTTCCAAGCCTTTGGTGCGTGCAGCTTCCATCAAGGAAACCATCAGCTTTTGCCCTAAGCCTTTACCGGTGATGTTGTCCGCGACCACCAAGGCGAACTCACAAGTCTTGCCATCTGGATTGATGGCATAACGCGCCACACCGAGTTGTATCTCTTGGTCATGATTCTCCGTCACCGCGATCAAAGCCAGTTCGCGGCTGTAGTCGAGCTGCGTCAGGCGCGACAGCATGTCTTCGGTCAGTTCTTGCACGCTGTTCATGAAGCGGAAATATTTAGTCTCTTCCGACAGGTCATGTACGAATTGCTTCACCAGTTGTGCATCCTCTGGGCGGATAGGGCGGATGGTGATGTCCATGCCATCTGCCAGCTGCCATTCGCTGACCAAGTGTGCGGGGTAGGGAGAGATCGCCATGTGCGCGTAACGGTCTGCATTCGGTTGGCGATATTCCACCACCACGCGTGCATCTGCGGCCAGTGCGCCGTTCTCATCGAGGATGAGCGGGTTGATGTCCATCTCTTTCAACAATGGCAACTCACATACCATCTCCGATACACGCAACAGCACATCTTCCAGCGCTTCCATATTGGCGGGTGCCATGTTGCGGAACTTGCCGAGCATCTTGGCGATACGCGTGTCGTTGATGAGTTCTTTCACCAGGAAGCGGTTCAGAGGAGGCAGTGCGACTGCGCGGTCGCCCATGATCTCTACGGCTGTGCCACCCGCACCGAAAGTGATGACGGGGCCGAAAGCAGGATCGGTCGTCACGCCGATCATCAATTCGCGGCCGTTGTTCTTCATAATCATCGGCTCGATGGCGATACCGTCCATCTTGGCATCAGGGCGGTTGAGTTGGATGTTCTCGGTGATCTTCTGATACGCGGCACGCACCTCGTGCGCGTTGCGCAGGTTGAGCATCACACCGCCCGCATCGCTCTTGTGCGAGATGTCGTGCGAGTTCACTTTCATGGCAACGGGGAAGCCCATCTGTTGAGCGATGAGTAATGCCTCGGTGGGGGAGTGGGCGACGATGGTGCGTGCGACGGGGATATTGAATGCCGACAGCAACGCCTTCGACTCCATCTCGCTCAACACCTTGCGATGTTCCTGCATCGCACCTTCGATGATGAGGCGTGCGCTCTCCACATCCGGCTCGACGTGGTGCGACAACGGCCCCGGCATCTGCATCAACAGTTTCTGGTTGCGGTAGTAGGCGGACAGATGAGAGAACACTTCGACCGCAGGTTCCGGTGTGCGGAAGTGCGGACGGTGCGCTTTGGTGAAAGCCTCACGTGAACTGGCCACTTGCGTCTCGCCCATCCAGCAGGTCAACAGTGGCTTGCGATGGGTGTTCGCCAACTCGATCAATGCCTGCGCCGATTCCAACGGTTTGGTCATCGCTTGGGGTGTGAGGATGGCGAGTACGCCGTCCACATTGTCATCTTCCAAGCAGGCTTTCACCGCATGGTGATAACGGTCGGCTTGTGCGTCCCCGATGATGTCCACCGGATTGGCATGCGGCCAGTTCGGGGGCAGATGTTCATTCAGATATTCGATGGTGCTATCGGACAAGGTGGCGATATTGAGGCCGAGATCGGCTGCTCTATCCACTGCCATCACGCCGGGGCCACCGCCATTGGTGACGATGGCGAGGCGATTACCTGTCGGTTTGAAACCACAGGACAGTGCTCGCGCTGCCGTGAACAACTGGGTGACGGTCTGCACGCGCACCACGCCGACGCGGCTCACTGCCGCATCGAACACGTCATCCGCACCTACCAAAGAGGCCGTGTGCGACATCGCCGCTTTGGAGCCAGCCGCATGACGACCAACCTTGACCAAGATGACAGGTTTGGTGCGCGCCGCCGCACGCAAGGCACTCATGAAGCTGCGCGCATTGCGGATACCTTCGATGTACATCAGGATGCTTTGTGTGTTCGGATCGGACACCAAGAAGTCCAATATCTCGCCGAAATCCACATCAGTGGAGGAACCCATCGATACCACGCTGGAAAAACCGACATCGTTGCGGTTTGCCCAATCCAAAATGGCGGTGCACAGCGCACCGGACTGAGACACGAAAGCGATGTTGCCCACGTTGGCCGCGCCATTATTGAATGTCGCATTGAGGCCGATGGATGGACGCATGATGCCCAGGCAGTTTGGGCCGATGAGGCGGATGTTGTAACGGCGCGCCGCTTCCATCAGCTCTTTTTCCAGCGCGACGCCCTTGGCACCCGCTTCACCAAAACCTGCGGTGATGATGACCGCAGCCTTCACGCCATGTAGGCCACATTCTTCGATGATACCGGGGACGCTCTGCGATGGAGTGGCGATGACCACCAGCTCTACCGGCTCGCCGATCTCGGCGATGGAAGCATAGGCACGCTGGCCTTGTACCTCGGCGTTCTTGGCGTTGATCGGGTAGAGCTTACCCTTGAAGCCGCCTTGCAACATGTTCTGGAATACGATCTGACCGACTGCGTCTTGACGGTCGCTAGCGCCGAAAACGGCCACCGACTTCGGAGCGAAGAGGGGATTGAGATAGTGTTTGCCCATGATTTTTTTACTTGAGTTTGGAGGTCTTGCTTGAGGTCGCTATGATAGCACCGCAGCACTACAAAATAATGACGGAGTGACCCTTGCAAACCGCTTATATCAGCCATCCGCTTTGTCTCAAACATGACATGGGAGCGCACCATCCCGAGTGTCCGGCACGCATCCATGCTATCGAAGACCAACTCATCGCCTCGGGATTGTTCGGCTACCTGCAACATCACGATGCACCCGAGGTGACACGCGAACAACTGTTGCGCGTACACGACGGCGACTATCTGGATGCCATCGCTGTCAAAGCGCCCAAGGAAGGCATCTTGGATCTGGATGGCGACACCATCATGAACCCATACACCTATCCGGCTGCCTTGCGCGCCGCAGGGGCGGTGGTGATGGCTGTGGATATAGTGATGGCGCAGCAAGTCGAGAACGCCTTTTGCAACATCCGTCCGCCCGGTCACCATGCGGAACATGACAAAGCCATGGGCTTCTGTATCTTTGACAACGTGGCCGTCGGTGCTGCCCATGCGCTGGCCGCACACGGTTTGAGCCGCGTCGCCATCGCCGATTTCGATGTGCACCACGGCAATGGCACGGAAGATATCTTTCGCAACGACCCGCGCGTGATGTTGTGTTCCACCTTCCAGCATCCTTTCTATCCCTATTGCGGTGCGGATAGCAGCAGCGACCACATCATCAACGTGCCGCTCAAGGCGGGCACCAGCGGGGGAGAGTTCCGTACCGCCGTGACCGAGCAGTGGCTACCTGCCTTGGAAAGGTTCCAGCCCGAGTTCATCTTCATCTCAGCCGGCTTCGATGCCCATCGCGATGACGACATGGCATCAATGAGATTAGTCGAGGCGGATTACGCATGGGTAACTGAAGAACTGAAACGCATCGCTGCCAAATACGCCCAGTCTCGCATCGTCTCGGTGCTGGAAGGGGGGTATGAGTTACATGCGCTCGGGCGCAGCGCAATGGCGCACATCAAGGTATTAAGTGGGCTGTAAGATGGGCTATAAGGGCGCTTCTATAAATCCAAAATCCTAAGCAAGACAAGCCTGTCCTGCGTTTGTCGAAGGGGCGCGAATGAGAAATTGCGACGACGCATATAGTTGATATGTTAGGAGTAATCTTTCGTGAGCAACGCCGTATTGCGACGGAGTTTGGATTTATAGACGTGCCCTTGAATTGCTTTAGGTCAGAGGCTTCAGTAATATTCGCGTCTCCGACGCATTCACCAAAACTATAAAGATAAACGTTTGCGCCCCACTAACTCAAATCATCCAGCGCTTTGAATATCCTTCATCCTAAGCTCTTCGTTTGTTCGTCACTCCTTGCTTTGGCATCAACGCAAGCCTCTGCCGTTGGAATCGGCGAGCTCACCTTGGTCAGCCGACTTGGTGAACGTGTCGAAGCTTATGTCGATGTGCAGTTGGGTAAAGGCGAGAACATCGA
>JBAYTV010000188.1:0-4267 GCA_041675405.1 Sideroxydans sp.
ATGACTAGTGCGTCCTGATATTGATAATGTTTTTTAGAACAGCGTTGCGCCGAAGATTCTCACCTTGTCTTTTTCATAACCCAGCACAAGTCTTCCTAGCCATTCACTTTGATTTTTTTTGTTTATCACTTTATATAAAACAGTGACATATTCTCCACGGCGTATCATGCCAAGATACGAATAATCATCTGACAGATTTTTCGCAAGATCGCTTCTTGCAAACTGCTTACCCATTTCAACCTCATTGGCACCCGCAATAAAAGAGCTCGAAAAATTACGCGTGAAAGCACCGTAGTTGCCCTCATTAGAGTACTTAATAAGATCAGCCCACATCGGGTGTGCCAACTCTAAAATCTCTTCATCTGTTTTTTCAATAATGTTCATAAGATATCTCACCTGCACAGTGTTTTAATAATTCTATCAATAACAATGTCACGCTATTCGCTGAATAGACAAAAAGAGGACCAACAAAAAATATGCTGGTCCTCTCTTAATAAAAGAACAAGTTGTCGCAGCAAATATATTTTCGTAGGCCTGATTTTACAAAACTGTTAAATCAAGCCTGCATTTGCTTAATGATGGTCGGTTGGCGCCGCTTTCTCTACATCACCTACCAGGTGGTAGAGCGGTGCTTTTTCCATCGTGTACTCGCCCGTCTTGGGATCACGACGAGAAACTGTCAGTACGTGCCAGTTCTTGTCATCCAGCTTCATCACATCACCACGGTAGTAATAACCCGGCCAACGTGTCTCCTTACGGAACAGCGTATGCTGGAAAACACTTTCAGAAGTCAGGAAGCGATGCTTCAGCTCCCATGCACGCAGCAGTTCATGGATATCTGACGCAGCAACCTTTTCCAGATCTTCCCCAAGAATCGCCATCTTCTTCAGACCGATGTTCAGGAGCTTGTCGTTGGTCATGTAGTTAACGCCGAAACCACCACAGTACTCATCCATCATCTTCTGCAAACGATCAAGACCCTGTCTTGGATTGATGAAGTTTGGATTGACGGTACCAGCAACCACTTCATTGCTGAAAACACGGTAAGTTTCCATGGGCTTGTAGATCTGTTCCTTACGACGAGTGATCTGAGCGTCAGAAACACGGATGCCTTCTGCTTTGCCATCATCAATGTACTTACACGCAGCCTTGGCAGCCAGACGACCTTCGGTGAAGGAGCCTGATGAGAAGGCGTGAGGTGTGCCGCCTACCGCATCACCGGCACCGAACAGGCCTTCAATAGTCGTCATGCGGTTATAGCCCCAGTAGTATTCTGGCGGAGATATGTCTTCAGGACCTGAACACCAAGCGCCGCAACCGGTAGCATGTGAACCCATGACATAAGGCTCAGAGGTGGTCAGCTCGGGGTTCTCATACTTGGGATCAACGTCTGTAGCTGCCCAAAGTACCGCCTGACCAACGGTCATGCCGAGGAAGTTGTGCCAGCCGATCTCTTCAAGATGAGGATCCTGGAAGGCTTCCATCGTGACCATGTGAATCGGGCCACGACCTGCATTCACCTCGTTGATGATCGCGTGGTTGCGCAGGCAGGTCGGGATGGGTCGATGCGTTCTGTGCGAAACTTCCGGGTCCAGGTATTCCTTGCCGACCATTTGCTGAAGTGCTGGGAACCACTTGGATTCATACTCCTCACCGTAGCCATTCTGGGTATAGGTCTTGAGATGCAGGAAGTAGGCACCTACTGGACCGTAACCATCTTTGAATCGAGCCAGCACGATACGGTTTTCCATTTGTGTCATCTTTGCACCGGCTTCGATCATCAGGCCATATGCAGAACCCGAAGACCATGGTGCGTACCAGACACGCCCCGCACCTTCACCAATAGAACGCGGCTTGAAGATGTTGGAAGCGCCACCGGCACCACAGATGACGGTCTTGGACTTGAACACGTGGTAGTTACCCGTGCGCACATTAAAGCCCACGGCACCGGCAACACGGTTTTCTTTGGATTCATCCATCAAGAGGTGAGTCACACAGATGCGGTTGAAAACCTTGTCCGCTGACTTCTTGGCTGCTTCAGCAACGATAGGCTTGTAGGATTCACCATGAATCATGATCTGCCAACGCCCTTCACGCAGATACGAACCCTTCTTCTCGTTGCGCATGATGGGAAGACCCCACTCTTCAAAATTATGCACAGTGGAGTCTACGTGGCGTGCCATGTCAAACAGCAAGTCTTCACGCACCATACCCATCAGGTCGATACGTGCATAGCGCACATGATCTTCGGGATTGTTCTCGCCAAAGCGTGTACCCATGTAACAGTTGATCGCATACAGGCCCTGAGCGACCGCGCCAGAACGCATGATGTTTGCCTTTTCGGCGACGACGATCTTCTTATCCTGTCCCCAATATCTTGCCTCGAATGCCGCGCCCGTACCACCCAAGCCCGCACCTACAACCAGGATATCGATATTGTCTTCAATAATTGTCGAGTAGCTCATCAGTATTGCACTCCCTCTTTGATTTCCAAGCCATTAGATTGCAGTGTGTGCAATCCACCGTCATCCATACGGATATATTTAGGCTCATTAAACAGCAGTTGGCTGTCGCGCATCTCCTTGCTGGGGGCAGGCACCTCTGCGAGTTTCGGTGTGGCCGAGCCCCAAGGCTTGGTCGTGATAGGCGCCAGCAGCTCCATGTCTTTTTTGCCGTTGCGGAACTTGATGCGCCACGCAATGGTGCCTTTCTCTTCATCACGGATCACTCGAACACTGTGTCCAAGTGGTGCAAAGTCGGCATAACCGCGTACATCAATGGCGTGGTGCGGACATGCTTTTACGCAGGAATAGCATTCCCAGCACATACTAGGTTCGATGTTGTAAGCACGACGCAGCTTCTTGTCGATGTGCATGATGTCGGACGGGCAGATGTCAACGCATTCTCCGCAACCATCACAACGTGTCATATATACAAAGGTTGGCATAATTTGTTCCTCTATTATTTATAGATAATTATTCAATTCAGCATTAATAGTGTTTTGCTCTTTCAGCCTTGATACAAAGCCCCATGTTTGGCGGGTTCTTGCCCATGTACGTAGGGATATCTGGAAACTTTCGCTGTACTTCAGGATCCGTCAAGTCATAGTCAGGGGGCAAATTCTCGCGAGAGCCATCGGCTCGGGTAATTTTTTTCTGGTAGGCCGCAGCGGGTTTAAAGAACATGTGAGCAAACTTGGACCAATAAACTCCACCGAAGAGAACGGTGCTTGCTGCGATGAACAAGGCAAAGAAGATGCTTAATCCAGCGCCAGTAAATGACCAGATCAATGCGAAAGTCGCGGTAGCAAGCAGCGAGAGAATAAATAGATCCGCACGCTCGAACCGAAACCATGGAAGACCTTCCGCAGACACATCAACGCGGATAGAAAACCAGAACCAGTATCCACCAACGGCCAGCATCAGTGCGCCGATATGCCACAGTTGTGGCAGCAGGGCAGGTGTGGATGCTTCCGGTGAGGAATAGCCAAAAATCATGATTGCGGTAGTCATTATAAAAATAATGGTTCCCCACATGGTCAACAGATGGGAAAGCCTGCGTCTCGGATTGCTGAATTCGCCAGAAGTTAACACTTCCTTTACCAGCACTGAAGCGGCAATCGATGTTTTTTCTCCACCACTCACTGACCGTGTTGCGCTCTTCTTCGCTTTTTTCGCATTTTCGAAAAAGTACTGCGCGCTTTTCTTGTGAATCATGTCAAGTATCGTCCCGCCCATGACCAACAGGATCATAAGAACGATATACCCCTGCATCATTGCAGGTGATATAACTTCTGAAAGTGAGGCAAAGGG
The DNA here is from genome assembly GCA_041675405.1 of Sideroxydans sp. Classification (GTDB taxonomy): domain Bacteria; phylum Pseudomonadota; class Gammaproteobacteria; order Burkholderiales; family Gallionellaceae; genus Sideroxyarcus. The sequence continues at coordinate 3,813 of JBAYTV010000188.1, forward strand.
GTTGATCGCGAACATTAGTTTCTCCTCAATAATAAAATATTAGTCACAAGATATCAGTCAATCTATTGGTCGTTTATCCACTATTCAATCCCGCGTAATACTTGCGCAATATCTCCAGTACTTCGGGACGGCTGAACTCCGTGGGGACTTCTTCGCCTTCCGAGAGCATTTTGCGTAACTGGGTGCCGGAAACTTGCAGCCGGTCTGCATCGGAATGTGGGCAGGTACGGCCCGAGGCCATGCCGCCGCATTTGTAGCACCAGAAGGAAACGTCGATCTTTAGCGCCTGCGTCTCCAGTGCGTTCTTGGGGAGGGTATCGAAGATGTGATGCGCATCGAACGGGCCATAGTATTTTCCGACCCCGGCATGGTCGCGACCGACGATGAGATGCGAGCAGCCGTAGTTCTGGCGGAACAGGGCATGCAGCAAGGCTTCACGCGGACCGGCATAACGC
>JBAYTV010000189.1:0-4259 GCA_041675405.1 Sideroxydans sp.
ACGTTATGTGCGATGTACAACATGATCAGGCGATCACTCGGATCTCGATATCACCCAATTCCACCAGTTGCCCGGCACGTATCTTTGCCGTCTTGCGCAACTCGACCTGACCATCGACGGACACCACACCTTCAGCCACGAGTGCCTTACCAGCGCCGCCGCTGTCAGCCACACCCGTGAGCTTGAGCAGTTGATTCAGCTCGACGAACTCACCACGCAATTGGAATTCGAGTCGTTGCATCACAGTTTCACCGCGTGTTCGCGCGTGGTGTGGAACACTACCTTGGGCCAACGCTCTTGCGTCAATTTCAAGTTCACGCTATTCGGCGCAAGGTAAGCCAAATTCCCTGCCGCATCGACGGAGATATTGTGCGACAACGCTTTCTGGAAATCGGCAAACACTTTGGCATCGTCGCAAGTCACCCAGCGTGCGGTGTTGACGCTGGCGCTCTCGAACATGGCATCCACGCCGTATTCCCCATGCAAGCGACTCGCCACCACGTCGAATTGCAACATACCGACCGCGCCGAGAATGAGGTCACCTCCATCCACAGGCTTGAACACCTGCACCGCGCCCTCCTCGCCCAACTGCTGCAAACCCTTATGCAACTGCTTCACCTTGAGCGGGTTACGGATGCGCACCGAGCGGAAGAAGTCCGGCGCGAAATACGGGATGCCGGTGTATTGCAAGGATTCGCCTTCGGAGAAGCTGTCGCCGATCTGCATATTGCCGTGGTTGGGCAAACCGATGATGTCGCCCGCGTAGGCTTCTTCCACCTGCTCGCGTGAATTCGCCATGAAGGTGACCACGCTGGACACGCGTATCTCTTTGCCGATGCGCAGGTGCTTGACCTTCATCCCGCGCTCGAAATGACCGGAGCAAACGCGCAAGAACGCGATGCGGTCACGATGGTTAGCGTCCATGTTTGCTTGTATCTTGAACACGAAGCCGGAGAACGGCTGCTCGGCAGGTGCAACGACACGCACCGTGGCATCGCGTTCGATCGGCGCGGGTGCCCAATCCAACAGCGCATTCAATATCTCACGCACACCGAAGTTGTTGATGGCAGAACCAAAGAACACGGGAGTCTGTTTACCTTCAAGGAAGCGTTGCAGATCGAAGGGATGCGATGCACCGTGCACCAACTCCACTTCCATCTTCAACTGTTCGATCTCCAAGGGGAAGCGCTGTGCAAGGATAGGGTTGTCGATGCCCTTGATAACTTCCACCTCGCCATCGGCTTTCTCTTCGCCCGGCGTGAACAGCAGGATCTCGTCACGCATCAAGTGGTACACGCCACGGAAAGTCTTGCCCATGCCCAGCGGCCACGTGACCGGCGCGCACTGGATGTTGAGCACCGATTCCACCTCGTCCAATAACTCCAAAGAATCACGTACCTCGCGGTCCATCTTGTTCATAAAGGTGACAATGGGGGTGTTGCGCATACGGCATACGTTGAGCAACTTGATGGTCTGCGCCTCCACCCCCTTCGCCGCGTCGATCACCATCAATGCCGAGTCCACCGCTGTGAGTACGCGATAGGTATCTTCCGAGAAGTCTTGGTGACCCGGTGTGTCCAACAGATTCACCACGTGATCGCGGTACTCGAACTGCATCACCGAAGAAGCCACTGAGATACCGCGCTGCTTTTCAATTTCCAAAAAGTCGGAAGTGGCATGGCGCCCGCTCTTGCGCGCCTTCACCGCCCCTGCCATCTGGATCGCTCCTGAGAATAAGAGTAGCTTTTCAGTGAGCGTGGTCTTACCCGCGTCGGGGTGGGAGATGATGCCGAAGGTACGGCGGCGCGCCACTTCGCGCGCGATCTTGTCGCGCGGAACGGCTGCGGGTTCTTGGATGGTCTGGTCGATGGCGTCTGACATGATGCTTGCCTGTGCAAAAAAGGCCGCAAGTCTAATGATTTACGGGGGGAATGTCTAACCGTGGACGCCCGTAAATGAACGATTGCTTGACGAAAAATCCAATGCGCGGAGAATTCGCACTAAATCAGTCAACAATATATGTCCGAAAGGAAAACACCATGTTGAAACTCATCTTCATCCTCATCGCGCTGACCATCGTCGCTATCCTGATCTTGGCGTCATTCAAACCGGATGCGTTCCGCGTCGAACGCTCCGCACTGATACAAGCCACACCGGAAAAAGTGTTCGCCCACATCAACGATCTGCGTAGTTGGTCTGCTTGGTCCACATGGGAAAAGATGGACCCGCAGATGAAGAAGACCTACAGCGCGAACAGCGCCGGCAAGGGGGCGACTTACGAATGGGAAGGCAACAAGAAGGTCGGTCATGGCCGCATGACCATCGCCGACTCCGTCCCCGATACCAAGGTCGTCATCCAGCTCGATTTCATCAAACCGTTCGAAGCGCACAACATGGGCGAACTCACGCTGCAACCACAGAATGGCGGCACGCTTGTAACGTGGGCTATGTATGGTCCTTCTCCTTTCATCTCCAAGTTTTTCGGCGTGTTCGTCAGCATGGACAAGATGATTGGCAAGGATTTTGAGGACAGCCTGGCGAACCTCAAAACCGTCGTCGAAAAATAGACTGTTCAAAAGGACTCATCATGCGAAATATCGTTTCGTTCGTGCACTTGTCACTGGATGGTTTCGTGGCCGCTGTGGGTGGCGGGCTGGGCTGGGTGAGCATCACCGAAGAATTATTCGATCATATCGGGCAGCGCATCCAGCAAACCGACACCGCGCTTTATGGTCGTGTCACCTACCAGATGATGGAAGCCTATTGGCCCACTGCCGCCGAGCAACCCAACGCCAGTAAGCATGACCTTGAGCATTCCCGTTGGTACAAGACCGCACACAAAGTGGTGCTGTCGAAGACGTTGGCGGATGAAGGTCGGGCCAATACAAAAATCATCCGCAGCCATTTGCGCGATCAGATCACCCAATTAAAGCAAGGTGCGGGAAGCGAGATCCTCGTGTTCGGAAGCCCTTCTGCCACGCATGCGCTGATGGCGGAAGATCTCATCGACGAGTATTGGATATTCCTCAATCCCGTCTTGCTGGGACAAGGCATTCCTTTGTTCAAAAATATCAAGGACAGAACCCAGCTCAAGCTAGTGACAAGCAAGACCTTTGCATCAGGCGTGGTGTGCTTGCAGTACGAAGTACGACGTACTTCATAAACCAACTCGCGGATAGTTGAGGAGAACATCATGCAAAAGATCACCCCGTTTTTAACCTTTGCCTTTGAAGCGGAAGGGGCGATGAATTTTTACCTTGGTATCTTCAAAGATTCCAAAATCATCAACATCAATCGCTACAGCAAAGGTACGCTCATGCCAGAAGGCACGGTAATGACTGCCAGCTTTGAGTTGCAGGGGCAGACCTTCGTCGCGCTGAACGCAGGACCGATGTTTCAATTCTCCCCTGCGATCTCGTTCGTGGTGAATTGCGAAGATCAAGCCGAGGTGGATTATTACTGGGACACCTTATCCGCTGGCGGCAAGCAGATGCAGTGCGCTTGGCTCACCGACAAGTTCGGCGTGACCTGGCAGATCGTGCCCAAACAATTAGGACAGTTATTGAGCGCCCCCGACCCGGCCAAAGCAGGTCGCGTGATGCAGGCGATGATGCAGATGAAGAAGATCGACATTGCGGGTTTGCAACGCGCTTACGATGCAAATTAAGATTTGGCAATCACGCAACCGAGACAGACATGGCCATTCATCTAGATCACACCATCGTGCCCGCACGCAACCAGATCGCATCGGCAAAGCTTTTAGCTGAGTTGCTTGGCGTTCCTTGGGCGGCAACGGGCGCCGGGCCATTTTCACCGGTCTATGTGAATGACGGATTGACACTCGACTTCCAGGATTCAGACGAAGCATTCCCCATCTATCACTTCTGCTTCCGCGTCAGCCCGCAAGACTTCGATGCCATCTTGGGACGCATCAAAGCAGCAGGTATCAAATATCGCGGCACGGTAAGCGGATCTATGGATATGCAGATCAACACGCAATATGGAAATATCTATTGGGACGAACCGGAAGGTCATCGGTGGGAGATGTTGACGGTCAGTTATGCGCGAGAAAACGTTTGATTCTGATTAGGAGAACAACATGGGTTCACTTCACTTTTCCATCACCATCCACGCACCAAAAGCACGGGTGCATCAACTCATGCTGGCAGATCAAACTTACCGCGAGTGGACATCCGCTTTTGCCGAAGGCTCAAGCTACCAAGGCTCGTGGGATAAGGGGGCGAAAATTTTGTTCGGAG
>JBAYTV010000190.1:0-4202 GCA_041675405.1 Sideroxydans sp.
ATACGCATTCAACAGATGGATGAGCAGGTTGGTGAGGTGGAAGCCAAGCACGCCCAAGCCCATCGTCCAATTTGCGGTGTAGCTCAGTTTGAGCAAGGGACGGATGCCGTTGCCTAAGGCGGCGTACCAGTTTGCCCAACTGTGTACTTGTTCTTCGTTGACGATGACGTTGAAGTCATCGAATTGAAAACTGCCGGTGAGCGCGTTGGCATAGCCGATAGCTACGGCGAGCGCTAGCCACATCAGGGTGTGCAGCGTTGATTCAGGGTGTGTGTGTCGCATGCTCAAAAGCAAGATCGAGTATATCCACCGTATCCCACCAACGGTCTTGCCCGTGCAACATCACCAATAACACTTCTTTGTCTTTGCGCTTGGCGTAAGCGATCAGGCATTTGCCCGCACTAGGTGTGTACCCCGTCTTCAACCCCAGCGCGCCAGGATAGCGACCGATCAACGCATTCTTGTTGGATACCTTGTATGACTTTCCTTCTAATGAGGTGATGCTGGTCGTAACTTGTGAGGTGATGGCGATGACCTCGGGATGTTTGAGTAAATCATGTGCAAGGCGGGCCAGATCCGTTGCGGTAGAAAGGTGTTGTGGTGCATCGTGTCCGCAGGCATTTTGAAAGTGTGTGCCATGCAAGCCGAGTTCCTGTGCACGACGATTCATCAGTTTCACGAAGGCGGCTTCGCTGCCTGCAATGTGAGCGGCTAGTGCGTGACATGCATCATTTGCCGATTGCATCAATGTCGCGGCAAGCAGGTCTTGCGTCAAAAAGTGTTCGCCGGGTTTGATCATCAGGCGCGAGCCTGTCTCCCGTGTGGCAGCCGTGCTGATGTTGACCGTGGCTTGCAGTTGGTTCTGATCCAGCACCAGCAGGGCGGTCATCAGTTTGGTCAGGCTAGCGGGGGGCAGTCGCCGAGTTGATTGTTTCTCCCACAATACAGTGCCATCCACTTCGACAAGATAGGCGTGGGCGACCTGCGGAAACGGGTCGGGCCGTGTTGCCGCCCCCGCCATGAGGGAGCAGCACCACAGCCCGATCAAGAGTGACGCGCGCACTTAAAAACTGAGTATGCCCTTGAGCTTCTTCGCACTTTCTAACATCTCTTGAGTGGAGGTGCCAGTTGCGGGTTTGCTCGATTTACTGTCCTTGCTTGGTGCGGGTTCCTCATCTTCATCATTGGATGAGTCGCTTTGACCACTCATACATTTCTTGAAATCTGCTGCACGAGTCTCTGCGGTATAGCTGCGACCTTCACAATCTTTGCGGCGTTGTACTTCCCGATAAGTCTTGGCCTCGGATGGGCAGTGCTTGGCGAGCTGATTGTAGTTCTTGCCGTTCAGTTTCTTGCAGATCGCCTTGGTCGTGGCGGCCATGTCCAATTTGCACTCCTTTGCGACAGATACGCCCGTCGAAAGTTGTTGGTCGTGCATAAGTAAGGCGTTGTATGCATCTGGGTCTTTGGGAGTGTCTTTACGTACTCTGTCGCAAAGCTCGGTGCGTTGTTCCGCGCACATCGCATTCTTGCCTACGATGGTGTCTGCGCCGCTGATCCATGCAGAAGTGGTGTCGTACTGAGATTTGTCGCACGCCTGTGATTTGAATTTCTTGATCATCTCTTCGGAGTCACAACTGCCGCCGATTCGCTTGCCGCTGTAGGACATCTTCATGTCCACGTCTTCTCCCTGAGACTTGCCGGAGAACTGTATCTTGCCTTCGTAGCCTTTTGCGCTAGTGGTCTGTTCACCAACGCCTGTCATCACCTCGCCGTCGCGGTCACAGCGAGCCTTCCAAGTCGTTCTCTTGCCCGAAGTCTTGATGTCGGTCATCTTGCAGTCTTTATCTCCCGTAGTCTTGCTGGGGTCGTTCTCGCCACCTTTGGGAACGCAGACTTTTTGTGTCGTTGCGGGCATGGCGAAAGGCATACCTTCCATTTCCATCTTGGTGGTCACTTCCCAATACTCACCTGGAGCAGATAAGGCTGATGGGCTGAATAGGATCGCGAGGATGGATAGGATTGCACTGAGGATCTTGTTCATGGTCTCTCCCGAAGAGGTGGGTGGGGTCGATAGGACTCTGCAACGGGGGTGATTCTTTGCCTTCCTCGCCAGTCCGTCAAGAGCTGAATGTAGGAACTTGTGGGGCGCTCGGGTATCATGCGCATCCCATTGAAAGCCTGCCCCTTTTCGCCATGAATCCGACCCTCGTCTTCGACATCGAAACCATCCCTGACATCACGGGCTTACGTGCTTTGTACGAACTCGACAGCGCGGTGAGTGACAACGAAGTGGCGGAACTGGCATTCCAGATGCGCCGCCAGAAGACGGGCAGTGATTTCCTGCCGCACCATCTGCAGCGTGTCGCAGCCATTTCGTGTGTGCTACGCGAGGGTGACAACTTCAAGGTATGGTCGCTGGGCGAGATGGGTGAGGATGAGGGCAGCCTCATCCAACGCTTCTTCGACGGTATCGAGAAATACACGCCGCAGATCGTGAGTTGGAACGGGGGCGGATTCGATCTGCCCGTATTGCACTATCGCGGTTTGATCCATGGCATCCAATCACCGCGTTACTGGGACCAGGGCGAGGACGACAAGGACTTCAAGTGGAACAACTACATCAGCCGTTACCACTCGCGCCATCTGGATTTGATGGACTTGCTGGCGATGTACACAGGGCGCGCCAACGCGCCGTTGGACGAATTGGCAAAACTCATCGGCTTCCCCGGAAAATTGGGAATGGATGGCAGCAAAGTATGGGACGCATATCAGCAAGGCAAGTTGGCTGAGATACGCAACTACTGCGAGACCGATGTGGTGAACACGTGGCTGGTGTTCGCACGCTTCCAATTGATGCGCGGACAGTTCAGCAAGGCGCGCTATGAGCAAGAGTTGGAGTTGGTGCGCAGCACATTAGGAAAATCCACCGAGGCACATTGGGCAGAATATCTGGCGGCTTGGAACAAAGCTTAGGCGGCTTCTAAAAATTCAAAATTCTAAGCAAGACAAGGCGCGAGCATAAAATCGCGACGCGGCATATATGGAATATGTAAGGAGTGATTTTTTGGGAGCAACGCAGTATTGCGACGAAGTTTGGATTTTTAGAGGCCGCCTTTAGATGTTGCGCAACGGTTGGTTGGTTCTGGGGTGGTTGTGGGTCGCCATCGTGTCCTATCTCTCCCTGATGTCGAACCCTCCCGAGCCGGTCTCTTTCGATGGCGTGGACAATCTGGAGCATGCGCTCGCCTACACCTTGCTTATGCTGTGGTTCTGCCAGATAGTCGTGGCAAGACGTGCACGCATCCTTTTGTTCATAGCCTTTGTGGCCATGGGTGTCGCTATCGAGATCCTGCAGGGGTTCGGTGGTTACCGATATTTTGAATATGCCGACATGCTGGCGAATACGACTGGCGTGTTGATAGGATTTGGTTTGGCGCATACCCGGATGGGATGCATCTTGATGAAGTTGGAACGAAATGCAAAAAACACATAACGCAGTCGTCATTGAATCACTCGACCACGAAGGTCGCGGCATCGCGCATGCCGATGGCAAGGTCATCTTCATCGAAGGTGCACTCACGCGTGAACTCGTCACCTACTCGACGTATCGCAAGAAGAACAATTTCGAACAAGCCAAGGTCGGTCAGATACTGAAGCAGTCCTTCATGCGTGTGCAGCCCAAGTGCGCCAGTTTTGGTGTGTGCGGCGGCTGTTCGATGCAGCATCTCGATCCTCAAGCCCAGGTTGCGGTCAAACAGCGTGTGCTGGAAGACAACCTGCAACGCATCGGCAAGGTGAAACCGGAGGTGATCCTTGCTCCTATCTATGGGCAACCGTGGGCGTATCGTCAGCGCGCGCGTCTATCGGTACGCCACGTGTTGAAGAAAGAAAAGACACTGGTGGGTTTTCGCGAACAGAACGGCAAGTACGTCGCCGATATTCCGCACTGCGAGATATTGACGCCCAAGATCGCGAACCTGTTGCCCCTGTTAGGCGAGTTGAACGAGCGCTTCACCAAGCGCGACATCCTGCCGCAGATCGAAGTGGCGGTGGGCGATGACGTCGAGGTGCTCGTGCTGCGCATCATGGCTACACTGACACCTGCGGATGAATCCGCCATCAGATCCTTTGCCGATGAACATCACGTGCAGTTCTGGACACAGACGGGCGGGGTGGATACGGTCAAACCGTTCTATCCA
>JBAYTV010000191.1:0-4188 GCA_041675405.1 Sideroxydans sp.
AGATGACACCATCGTGGTCAATGTGCAGGGTGATGAGCCACTCATCCCGCCCGCGCTCATCCGCGCCGTCGCTCAACATCTACATGAGCATCCAGAATGTGCTATCGCCACTGCTTGTCATCCTATCCATGACGAAGCGGCTATGCGCAATCCGAACATCGTGAAAGCCGTATTGGATAAGCATGGCAATGCGCTCTACTTCAGCCGTGCTCCCATTCCTTGGCCGCGCGATGCAGGGATTAATTTATCCTTGCCCGCAGGGCAAGGCGATAGTTCTTCCTCCCCACGGGGGTTGCGAGAGGGCGATGCCGAAGGCATCGGGCATCCTTCGGCGTCCCCCTTGCGGGGAGAAGTTAGAAGGGGGGAACCCCCTGTCCGCATCAATGCGCTGCGCCACATCGGCATCTATGCCTATCGCGCGAGCTTCCTGCGCGAGTTCGGTGACCTCACACCTGCCCCGTTAGAGCAAGTTGAGTCACTAGAACAACTGCGCGCGCTGTATCATGGCTACAGGATCGGTGTGACCATCACGCAAGACGCACCGCCCAGCGGCGTCGATACTGAGCAAGATCTAGAATCTGCAAGACGACTATTCAATACACATTCTAAGGAGAGAACATGAAACTGATACTTCTAGGCGCACCCGGTGCAGGCAAAGGCACACAAGCAAACTACATCAAGGAAAAATTCGGCATCCCACAGATCTCCACGGGTGACATGTTGCGCGCGGCAGTCAAGGCTGGTAGCCCGCTCGGTGTGGCAGCGAAGAAGATCATGGATGCAGGTAGCCTAGTTTCCGACGAGATCATCATCAACCTTGTCAAAGAACGCATCAAAGATGCGGATTGTGCCAACGGATTCTTGTTCGACGGCTTCCCGCGCACCATTCCTCAAGCACAAGCAATGAAGGATGCCGGTATCAAGATCGATTACGTGGTCGAGATAGATGTCGCCGACAAAGAGATTGTCACTCGCATGAGTGGCCGCCGCGTACATCTCTCCTCGGGACGCACCTATCATGTGGTTTTCAATCCTCCAAAGATAGAAGGCAAGGATGACATCACTGGTGAAGAACTGGTGCAACGCCCTGATGACGCGGAAGATACAGTCGTCAAGCGCTTGAACGTCTACCACGACCAAACCAAACCCCTAGTCGAATACTACTCTGCTTGGCAAAAATCCGGGGCAGCGAATGCGCCTAAGGTCGTTCATGTTCCTGGCGTGGGTGACGTTAATGCGATCCGTGATCGTATCTACATATTACTTGGCGCTTGAGCTTGACCAATAAACCCATCCTGTCGCTGGAAGACGCTAAACGTATCGCAGCGGCTGCCGAAGTTGAGGCGCAGAAGAATGGATGGCGTGTGGTGGTTGCAGTCGTGGATGACGGTGGCCACTTGCTGTATCTACAACGCAGCCATGAGACACAGTGGGGCAGCGTAGAAACGGCCATCATGAAAGCCAATGCCGCGGTGGCTTTCCAGCGCCCCACCAAGGCCTCGGAAGATGCAGTGTTGAGTGGGAGATTGATCCACCTTGCACTACCTGGTGTGATCCCCGCCGAAGGGGGTGTACCGCTAGTGCGTGATGACGTTGTCATCGGCGGCTTGGGGATCAGCGGTGTACGCTCAGTGCAAGATGGTCAGGTTGCGAACGCGGGACTGAATGCCCTATAGAAAACCGGGCTGCAACGTAGCCCGGGGCAATCAATTACTTCGGTACTTGGTACTGATCCTGCGTCATCAGGTCGACACTGCAAGGTAGTGCTTCGATCCAGTTCAAGAACTCGTTCACCATCTTCTTGCCTCTGAAGATGCGTCCATGTTGCGGAACGATCATCTCTACGTCCAAGGTTCACACCACATTGACCCGGAAGCGGCATATCTTGCTGGAGATCATTTACCGCTTGTGAAAATGTTCCATGAGTATCTTTGAATAAATACAGGACGTTCGTTCTCTTTTTCATTACAGTATGCCTACGACATACGCGCTATCCTTCCCCGACCTGAAGGGCGAGGTTTATCGCGCAACCGATCAAGTACTTTCCTCCCAAACATCGCCGAAAAAATTGGCGTAATATGCGCGACATCAAAATTCAATTACGAAGGAAACATAGCATGGCCAAGAAGAATGCGTTTTATGCACAATCCGGCGGCGTAACCTCAGTCATCAACGCCTCTGCCTGTGGAGTCATCGAGACCGCGCGCAAACATAAAGACAAGATCGGCAAGGTATATGCGGGACGCAACGGCATCATCGGCGCACTCACCGAAGACCTGATCGACACCAGCAAAGATTCCGCCAAATCCATCGCCGCATTGCGCAGTACACCCGCAGGAGGCTTCGGCTCTTGCCGCTTCAAACTCAAATCATTGGAACAGAACCTGCGCGAATACGAGCGTCTGATCGCAGTGTTCAAAGCACACAACATCGGCTACTTCTTCTATAACGGCGGCGGTGATTCCGCTGACACCTGCTTCAAAGTCTCGCAGATCTCCGAAAAGATGGGCTACCCCGTGCAAGCCATCCATGTACCAAAGACAGTCGACAATGACTTGCCTATCACCGATTGCTGCCCGGGATTCGGTTCGGTAGCGAAGTACGTTGCAGTCTCCGTTCGCGAAGCGAGCTTCGACGTGGCGTCGATGTGCAAGACCTCGACCAAGGTATTCGTGGTGGAAGTGATGGGTCGCCATGCGGGCTGGATCGCCGCCGCGGGTGGTTTGGCATCGGATAAGAATTGCGAATTGCCTATCGTCATCCTGTTCCCAGAGATCGAGTTCGATCAGAAAAAATTCATCGCCAAGGTGGATGCCATGGTGAAGAAGCACGGCTATTGCAGCGTGGTGGTGTCTGAAGGTTGTCACTACCCCGATGGCAAGTTCCTCGCCGAGCAAGGCACACGCGATGCCTTCGGTCATGCGCAACTAGGTGGTGCTGCGCCCGTGGTCGCAAACATGATTAAAGAAGCGCTGGGCTACAAATTCCACTGGGCGGTTGCCGATTATCTGCAACGTTCAGCCCGCCACATCGCATCAAAGACCGACGTGGATCAAGCCTATGCATTGGGTAAGGCTGCTGTTGAACTCGCACTCAAAGGACAGAACGCAGTGATGCCAACAGTAGAGCGCCTCTCCGACAAGCCGTACAAATGGAAGGTCGGCGTGGCGCAGTTATCCAAAGTCGCCAACGTGGAAAAATTCATGCCGCGCAATTTCATCACAGCGGACGGTTTTGGTATCACTGAAAAATGCCGTACCTATCTGTCGCCACTGATCAAGGGGGAGGATTACCCGACATACAAAGATGGGCTGCCACAATATGTCCAACTAAAGAACGTGGCTGTTGCTAAGAAACTGAAAGAATTCAAGATCTGATTTTTGTTCACCGCTCCGCAAGGGGCGGTTTTTACTTGGGAGGAAGGTATGTCATCAGCTTTGGGGTTCACCTTGTTGTGTGCTGTAGCTGCGATCCTGTATGGGATATTTTCGAGCAAGTGGATATTGAGCAAATCAACGGGTAGTGACAAGATGCAAAGCATCGCCGCTGCCATTCAGGAAGGTGCATCAGCCTACTTGAACCGGCAATACACCACAATCGGCATCGTTGGGGCGATTCTGTTCGTCGTTATTCTGTTCACGCTGAAATGGCCAACAGCCATCGGCTTTGCCATTGGGGCGATCCTGTCGGGACTGACCGGTTACATCGGCATGAACGTTTCGGTACGCGCCAACGTACGCACTGCAGAAGCAGCCAAAGAGGGCCTTAACGCTGCGTTGAACGTGGCCTTCAAAGGCGGCGCGATCACCGGCATCCTCGTCGTGGGTTTGGGGCTGCTTGGTGTGGCGGGCTATTACGCTTTCCTCACCTTGGTAATGAACATCAATAGTGGGGACGCCACACATGCGTTGGTGGGTCTGGCCTTCGGCGGCTCGCTGATCTCCATCTTCGCGCGTCTTGGTGGCGGCATCTTTACCAAAGGCGCCGACGTCGGTGCTGACTTGGTAGGTAAAGTCGAAGCCGGTATCCCAGAAGATGATCCGCGTAATCCGGCCGTGATCGCCGACAACGTGGGTGACAACGTCGGCGACTGCGCCGGCATGGCGGCCGACCTGTTCGAAACTTATGCGGTCACCATCATCGCCACCATGGTGCTGGGCGGCCTGTTGATCAGCGGCTCCCCCGAAG
>JBAYTV010000192.1:0-4179 GCA_041675405.1 Sideroxydans sp.
ATGGCTTCCACACCCGTGGCACGGATGCGTTCCGCGTCGTTGTCAGTTTGTTGGTCACCCTCGATCACCGCGAGTGGGATCTTTCCCTTCAACGCCTCAAGTGTCTTGACCAACAGTGTCGTCTTACCCGATCCGGGGCTGGATACCAGATTCAAGGCCAAGATACCGTTGGCGGAGAACAGGCTACGGTTCTTGTCGGCGAAGCCGTCGTTCTTGGCAAGGATGTCTTGTTCCAGCTTGATGATGCGCGAGGCCTCCCCCTGCGCGGCAGCGTCCAGATGGATGCGCATCGGCGTCGCAGCCTTGCTTGACCCGCGCGCTTGTTTGCCGCGAATGAACACATCATTGGTTCCGCACCCGCATGTCAAACACATCATCCCACCTCAAGTTCTTTCACACGCATCGCATCGCCTGCGATGACCTGCAAGCCATAACTGCCGCACTTAGCGCAGGCTTCGTAGAGTGTGGCGATCTGCATCTCGTTGCCACATTGGAGACATCTGCCCTGCCCTTCGGTCTCGACGATCTCAAGTGTGGCGCCGTCAGCGATGGTATCTTTCATCACACTCTCAAAACAGAAACGCATCGCATCCTGTTCTACACACGAGAGCTTCCCCACCTCTAGCCATACCGTCTTCACCCGCTGGAAATGCTGTGTGCGTGAGGCATCCTCAATGATCTCGCGCACGTTCTCTGCCAGTGACATCTCGTGCATCAGATGTCCTCCGGCACCATCTTGATGGCGCCGCACGGACATTCGGCCACACACAGTCCGCAGCCTTTGCAGTAGTCGTATTTGAACTCGAAGCGCTTGCCTGGACCCAGCTTGATCACCGCGTTATCTGGACACACGCCGTAGCAGTTGTCGCATTCGAAACAGTTACCGCAGGAAAGACAACGTCTCGCCTCGAACAAGGCAGTGCTCTCGTTCAGCCCACCTTGCACTTCGTCGAAGCTGGTCTGGCGGCGGATGATGTCCAACATCGGCCGCACGGTCTTGTCCGCATCCGAGTAGTACCAAGTATTCAGTTTGTCGAATTCAGCCAGTTCATGTTTGGGGGGAACTTCTTGCGTCGCCCCGCGCAGCCATGCGTCGATGTTGCGTGCCGCTTTCTTGCCATGACCGACCGCCACAGTGACCGTGCGCTCGGAGGGCACCATGTCGCCACCCGCGAAGATGCCGGGGTGTCCCGTCATCATGTTGGGCGAGACCTGCACCGTGCCATCTTTGATCTCCAATCCAGACACACCTTGCAGCAAGGAAAGATCCACGTCTTGCCCCAAGGCAAGCACGACCGAGTCCGCTTCCAAGGTCTCGAACTCACCTGTCGGTTGAGGATAGCCCTTCTCATCCAGTGCCATCTTTTCGATGGTGATGTTGCCCTCGCCCGCTTGTTTGATGGTGGAGAGCCATTTGACCATCACCCCTTCTTGCAAGGCCTCTTCCACTTCGAAGTCGTGCGCAGGCATCTTGTCGCGTGTACGGCGGTAGACGATGATGGCCTCGGTTGCCCCCAGACGTTTTGCCGTACGCGCCACGTCGATGGCGGTGTTGCCACCACCGTAAACCACCACACGACGCCCCAACATCGGCTTGTCTTCACCTTCCATCGAGCGCAACACCGATACCGCATCCACGATCTTGGTGGCATCACCCGCTGGGATGAAAGTGCGTTTGCCGATATGTGCGCCGACCGCGAGGAAGGCCGCATCAAAGCCTCCGTCCTGCATGCTCTGTTCGATGTTGGCGACTTTGGTGCCGAACTTGAGTGTCACACCCAGATCGAGGATGCGTTGTACTTCCGCATCGAGTACCTCGCGTGGCAAACGATACTTGGGGATGCCGAAACGCATCATGCCGCCCGCCAGCGGCCCCGCTTCCTGTATCTCAACCTTATGCCCCATGCGTGCCAAGTGATAGGCCGCAGACAGACCAGATGGGCCTGCACCGACCACCAGCACTTTCTTGCCTGATGCTGTAGCGGGTGCGGCGAACTTCCAACCGCGCTTGATGGCCTCGTCACCCAAGAATCGTTCGACCGAATTGATGCCGACAGACGAATCGAGTTGGCCGCGATTGCAGGCACCTTCGCAGGGGTGGTAACACACACGCCCCATCACGGCGGGCAGCGGATTGTTCTCCACCAACACGCGCCATGCCTTTTCATAATCACCAGACTCGGCATGGAACAACCAGCCTTGGATGTTCTCGCCCGCCGGGCATGCGTTGTTGCAGGGTGGCAAGCGATCCAGATAGACCGGTCTGGCGGTGCGCCAAGTCCCCGTGAGATTGGTCAGCGATGTGCCTGGTTTGAGAGTGATTGCAAATGGTTTTTGCATTTTAGTTTTCCCCCTCTGGTAGCAGGTTGTACTTGCGGATGTTGCGATCAGCGATCGCCTGCAAGCGCGCCACGGTCTCGGGATGGGCATGTTTGCCGAACAGGTGGGCAAAACGTTTTTGCGGTTTCAGATATTCCTCGACCGCTACCTTGTTGCGGATCTTGAGCACGCCCGTCACTTCGCCATGTTCGGCCTCGAACACAGGGAACATCCCGGTCTCTTTGGCCAAGCGCGCCAAGCGGATGGTGTCGTGGGAAGCAGCGCCCCAACCTAGCGGGCACGGCACGAATATCTGGATATAGCGCGCACCGCGCATCTGCATCGCTTTGCGCACTTTGTATTCGAGGTCGCGCAGATCGGCGACGGTCGCCGTAGCAACGTAAGGGATGTTGTGCGCCATGGCGATCTCGGGCACGTTCTTACCCTGACCGAACACATTACCCGGCTCGGGCCCCACCGGCATGGTGGTCGCGGTACGTGCGGCGGGAGGTGTGGCTGACGAGCGTTGCACCCCGGTGTTCATATAGCCTTGATTGTCGTAGCAGATGTACAGCACATCATCGTTGCGCTCGAACATGCCGGACAGGCAACCGAAACCGATATCGGTCGTACCACCATCGCCGCCCTGCGCCACGACGCGCACGTCAGACCGACCTTTGACTTTCATCGCCGCCGCGATACCCGTGGCGACTGCGGGTGCATTGCCGAACAGCGAATGTATCCACGGCAATTGCCATGAGGATTCTGGGTACGGTGTTGAAAAGACTTCGAGACAGCCGGTGGCATTCGCCGCGATCAGCTGACCGTTGCTCTCTGCCATCGCAGCATCGATGGCATAACGTGCACCGAGTGCTTCGCCGCAACCTTGGCAGGCGCGGTGACCAGAATTGATGGAGTTGCTTCGCATCTGGTTGGCCTGCACGCTGCGCTCATCTTGGGCGAGCAGACGGTTGCCGACGGTGAGTGTGCCGGTTTGGTAGAACTTGACGGGTTGGAATGACATAGCGTTTCTCCTCAACCGAATTTCGCAGACACGCCGACGATACCTTTATCGTGCAGCATGTTCTCGGCGATGGGACCGGAGCGCCTAGTCTGTTTCTCACGCTCCAGTTGTTTGTTGACGGCAGCCCAATCCAGATCGACGAACGTCACCGGCTCCAATTCTTCTTGCTCAGCCTGACGGAACAGTTTGTGTAGCGATGACTTGGGGATGGCACGTCCACCCAGACCCGCGATGGCGGTAAAACCACGTAATCCTGAACCTGTCACCGCCATCCGTACATTGGTGGCGACGATGCCTCCCATGCCGACCGCGAGACTCTTTTCCAGCACGATGAATCGCTTGCTCTTGATCAGTGCGGCTCGCACCTGCTCTAAGGGGAACGGGCGGAAACTGATGATGCCGAGTACGCCGATCTTATGTCCTTCGGCCCGCATCTCATCCACCACGTCCTTGATGGTGCCAAGTATCGATCCCATCGCGATGACTACCGTCTCCGCGTCTTCGATCTGGTAGGTGCGTATCAGTCCGCCGCTGTCGCGACCGAATATCTGCTTGAACTCAGCGGCCAGTTGGGGAATAAGTTCGAGCGCTTGCATCTGCTTGGCATGGGCTAGGTACTTCACTTCCATGAAGGCTTCCGGCCCGACCATCGCACCGATGGAGATAGGCTCTGCCGGGTCGAGCACCTGACGTGGCTCGAATGGGGGCAGATAGGCATCCACCTGCTCTTGCGATGGTATGTCCACACGTTCAAAGGCGTGCGTGAGGATGAATCCGTCCATGCACACCATGATGGGCATGGACAATTCTTCAGCTAGGCGGAATGCTTGGATGTG
>JBAYTV010000193.1:0-4160 GCA_041675405.1 Sideroxydans sp.
CATACACAGCCACTTTGGAAAGGTCTCGTCCCAATGTCTTGGCAACGACTTCACCCAAGCCCAATGCGGTACCCGATGGGGCATCCACCTTATGCCGGTGGTGAGCTTCGATGATCTCGATGTCGTAACCTTTGTCGAGCACGCGCGAGGCGGTCTCCAGCAGTTTGAAGATGAGGTTCACGCCGACGCTCATATTGGGCGCGAACATGATGCCGATATCTTGCGCGCCTGCGCCGAGTTGGGCTTTTTGTTGCGCGTCCAAGCCTGTCGTGCCGACCACCATGTTGACCTTGTGCTTACGGCAGATGGCTAGGTGCTGCATGGTGCCTTCCGGGCGAGTGAAGTCGATGAGGACGTCCGCGCCTTTCAAGGCTGCCTCGATATCGGCGGTGATCTTCACACCTTCGGCGACCACGTTACCCAACAGTGGACTACCACCATGTTCCAGTGCGGCGTGTAACACTAGGTCATCAGCCGCAGCCACGCACTCCAGCAACACTTTACCCATACGCCCGCCGCAGCCGGCGATGACGATCTTAAGCTTGCTCATTTTGCCTTCTCCTGTGAAGAGATCGCATTCACTGCCAACGGTGTCGCATCGTCGATGCGTGCCAACACGCCTTGCGTGAAATAGATGGTCAGACGTTGGCTTTCGACCACCTTGCCTTGAGTCTCCAAACGGTAGAGGTAATCCCAACGGTCAGCGTGGTAAATGTCGTTGATGAGCGGCGCGCCGAGGACGGCTTTCACTTGCGCCTGCGACATGCCGACTTTGATCTTGTCTCGCATGTCTTGCGTGATGAGATTGCCCTGTCGTATCTCGATCTTGTGCGGCGTGAAGGTCGGCAGGTAATTGGAGAAGTTGCTACACGAAGCAAGCAACACGGAAACAGAGATGATGAGGATGCGCATTTGATGGATAGCTTTCACAGAACAGGCGGCATCATACCTTAAGCGGCGATGCCTAATAACTCGGCGGCATGTTTGCGCGTGGTCTCGGTGATCTTCACCCCGCCCAACATGCGGGCGATCTCTTCCACGCGTTGCTCGCCCTTCAACACTTGGATATGACTGAGCGTGACACCCGCCTCCACCGCTTTGCTCACTTGCCATTGATAGTCGGCCTGCGCCGCCACTTGCGGCAGATGAGTGACACACAATACTTGATGACGCTTACCCAACTGCTTGAGCAGGCTACCGACGATCTCGGCCACGCGCCCACCGATGCCGCTATCCACCTCGTCGAAAATCAAGGTAGGTACGCTGGCCGCACTGCTCGCCGCGACTTGGATGGCCAAGCTGATACGGGACAGTTCGCCGCCCGAAGCGACCTTTGCCAAGCTGCGCAAGGGCGAACCTTGGTTAGCAGCTACTTGCAACTCGACGCTTTCAAGACCATGCGCATTGCCTTCCGCCAACGGCAACAAGGCCACTGCGAAAGTCCCACCTTGCATCGCCAAGGTCTGCATTGCAGTGGTGATGTCGTCTGAGAGTTTCTTGGCGGCTTTGGTGCGCGCGGCGCTGAGTTTCTTGGCGGCGGCCAGATAGGTCTCACGCGCGGTCGCTTCTTGTTGCGCCAGCGCTGCCAAGTCGGCATCGCCGCCCAATTCATCCAAACGTGCGACAACGCTTTCCAGAGCTTGCGGTAAGGCTTCCGGCTTCACGCGATATTTGCGTGCCGCTTCCATCACATCGGCGATGCGGCGCTCCTGATCGCGCAACTGCTGTGGGTCGGCATCCAACTTCTCTTGATAATGGCGCAGCGCGTACACTGCTTCTTGCAATTCGTTCTGGGAACTTTCCAGAATGGTCAGCGTGTCTTGCAGACCTACATCGAACTCCAGCCCCGCACGCAGGCGCGTGACCAAGGCATTAAGTTGCCCCAAACAAGCAGTGTCGGATTCGCTCAACACCTCCACACCGAACTGCGCCGTTTCCAACAAACTGGCCGCGTGCGACAAACGAGAATGGTCCGCTTGCAGAGCGTGCCATTCATCTGCGGAGAAATTCAAAGTCTCCAACTCGCGCCGTTGGAACGCCAACAACTCGCGTTCCGCAGCAACGGCTTCGGCGTTCTGCTCCAACTGGGTACGGCGGCGATGCAGTCCCTGCCACAACTTGAAACTGTTTGCGACCTCGTCCGCCTGTTTGGTCAATCCTGCATGCGTATCGAGCAAGTCACGCTGGGCATCCGCCTTCAGTAACGATTGATGTGCATGCTGGCCGTGGATGTCGAGCAGATATTCCCCCGCCTCGCGCATCTGTTGTTGGGTGGCACTGCTGCCGTTGATGAACCCGCGTGAACGACCGCTGGTATCCAAAGTGCGGCGCAACAAACACACCCCCTCGTCACCATCCAGCTCTTGGTCTTTCAACCAAGCTTGCAAGGCGGGCAACGCAATGATGTCGAATTCAGCAGCAATGTCGGCACGCTCGCAAGCGCTGCGCACCATCCCCGCATCACCTCGTTCTCCCAAAGCCAACGACAGCGCGTCGATGAGGATGGATTTACCCGCACCTGTCTCGCCGGTCAGCGCAGTGAAGCCGGAAGAGAAATCGAGTTCAAGGGATTCGACGATGACGAAGTCGCGGATGGAGAGGAACTTGAGCATAAGGCCGTTAAACTCTTGTCATTCCCGCGTAGGCGGGAATCCAGTCAAAATAAATATCCATTGTGCAGCAATGACAAAAACCAACAGCATGTTAGATAACCCCGCTGGATTCCCGCCTACGCGGGAATGACGATTTCTTGAAAGCAACGACTGCATCACAGCGTCTGGTTCCAGAGCAGCTTTTCGCGCAACGTATGGTAGTAGCTATGACCCTCAGGGTGTAGCAGACACACAGGCTTTTCGAAACGAGTGACGGTGATCTTGTCGTGCAATTCCAGATCGACGTTGGTGTGGCTGTCGTAACGCACGCAGATGTCGCCCGTACGGTGCATCAGCAACTCCAACACTGACGTGCCTTTGACCACGATGGGGCGATTACTCAATGAATGCGGGCAGACCGGCACCAACTGCAACACATCCAGACTTGGATGCAAGATAGAGCCACCCGCAGACATCGCGTACGCGGTAGAGCCTGTCGGCGTGGAGATGATGAGGCCATCGGCGCGCTGGTTGTAGAGATACTCACCATCGATGCGCACCTCGAACTCCACCATGCTGCTGATGTTGCTGCGGTGCACCACGATCTCATTGAATGCCAGGCCGCTATAGATCTCCACACCGTCACGCAGCACCTTGGCTTCAAGCAGTAGACGCTGCTCAGTGACGAAGCGACCATCCAACATATCGGATATCCCGGCCAACATGCTCCCCATCGTCAGATCGGTAAGAAAGCCGAGACGCCCCTTGTTCACCCCGACGATAGGCACACCGTACGGCGCAAGCGTGCGGGCGATGTTGAGCAAGGTGCCATCACCGCCGATGACGACAGCGAGATCGACCGTGCGGGCGATCTCCTCCAAACTAAGTGAAGTGAACGGGTGGCCTTTGATGTGTTCAGCCGACAACCCATCCACCACCACACGCACACCACGCGCAACCAGAAAATCGCCCAGCAAAAGCATGGGCGCAGCGACGTCAGCAGTCTTCTGCTTGCCGATGATGGCGATGGTTTGGAAGGGGAATTTCATAGGCGCGAATTAAACCACATCGTCCCAACAATAACCAACGCGAGTAAGCCCAAATCAACGCCACAAGCCAATAACGTCAGCTACAATCCGACTCGCATCATCAATAACGGCTGCAACACCAACAACAATAAGCGTGCATCGCACGTATCAGCAGCCCTTCCAAATGGAAGACCGAGGAGAGTAGCGAAGAACGGCACAAAAATCGTGCCCAGATTTGCCTCGTCGGGAACATTTACGGAAGAGAAACATGAAAGTCATAAACAAACAAGGTAATAGACGCTTACAAAACACCTCTCCGTCCAATATCGGTGTGGTTCAGCGCATCGCGTTCTTTCTACAGTCTATTGAACAGTCAGTTTACAAAACTACAAAAGGAAAGGAGCCGCATATAGCGACTCCTTCATTTGGTGCATCTTTCAGCTTGTTAGCGTTCAGAGCGCAAATCCCAATCTACTGGTGGAACGCATCCTAATTGGCGAACGTAATCCAGTCAACCAAAAAAATGAATCCAATCCAAGAG
>JBAYTV010000194.1:0-4153 GCA_041675405.1 Sideroxydans sp.
GAGCGGTGATCTGCGAATCGGTGTTGTAAGCCGCCCATGCGAGGAAATTCCCTGCGCCGTCACGCACCGGCAATGTGTCACCACTCGCGGGGGTGCCGTCGATATAGTCGATAGCGCCGGAGAAGATCCACGGATGGCGGCGCTGTAGAGATTTCTCGCGCCCCTCTTTGAGTGTGATACAAGGTTTGGCAGCCGCGTTGCCGATACGCGGTCTACTGTTGGCCTGAGGAGCATGATTTTCTGTCGCCGTCTTGTCGCGCTGCACGCGCTTGCGGAAATCCTTGCCGCCCTGCGATTGGCGGTGCGGCGTCGAATGTGATCTGGGTTTGGAAGGGCTCATGATTTTTTCTTGGCGCGCGGATGTGCGCTGTCGTAGATCTTTGCGAGATATTGGAAATCGAGATGGGTATAGACCTGTGTGGTCGAGATGCTGGCATGGCCGAGCATCTCCTGCACTGCGCGCAGGTCGCCCGAGGATTGCAGTACATGCGTGGCGAACGAGTGGCGCAACATGTGAGGGTGCACGCCGGTGTTGAGTCCTTGTTTGACCGCCCATTTTTGCAACTGAAGTTCCACCGTGCGGGGGGCGATGCGCGCGCCTCTATTCCCCACGAACAAAGCAGTTGCATCAGGCTTCGCCACTTGCTCGCGCACGGCGAGCCACGCTTGCAACGCAGTGATGGCATGGCTACCCAGCGGCACGATGCGCGTCTTGTTGCCTTTACCGGTGACGCGCACCGATGCATCAGAAAAGTCCATGTCGATAGGATCCAATCCCACCAGTTCAGCCAGACGCAATCCCGAAGAGTAGAGCAGTTCGAACATCGCTTTGTCGCGCGCGTCGATGGCAGTCCCAACAGGCATCTCCATCAGCTTCGAAGCTTCGTCGGGAGACAGCGCATGTGGCAATGTCTTGGGTGCTTTGGGTGGACGCAGGCCGACGCAGGGGTTGCTATGGCAACCGTGGTCGCGCATCAGATAGTTGTAGAAGCCGCGCCAAGAGGACAGTACGCGCGCCAGAGAACGGCCACTCAATCCGCCGCCATGCAACTGTGCGATGTAACGGCGGATATGGTGGCTCTTGAGGTCAGGCAAGGGCGCAGTACCCGCAAGTGAGAGCAGTCGACGGATGTCGCGAGCGTAGTTCTCTGACGTGTGGGAAGAGTACTGCTTCTCGTTGCTCAGATAAGCGAGGTAGCCCTTCAGCGTCTCTGGCTCATCAGACATGCAAGCGGAAGGCGCTACCTAAAGTCTCGGCTATGCGTTGCAGGAACATGGTCCCCATCTCGGGATAGAAACGCTCCTTGTCCTCGCTGGCGAGGATGAGCATGCCGATGGTCTGTCCGTTCGCACGCAGCGGCAGATAGGCGAACGAACGCAGATGTTCTCCAGATTCACCGAACCAAGCTAACGTGTCTTGTGCAGCGTGGTGTGTACACACAGGGAGTTGATGTTGGTCGGCGAAAGCCAATACTTCAGCGCTGGGTGCTTCGTCCTTCCACAGATGCAACGCGGCATGCGGGACGGAGAAGATGTCGCGCAGATTGTTCACAATGAGATTCTGCAAGGTGTTGCGGTCATGCGGACCGAACAAGGCACAGTTGAACTGGTGCACTTTGAGTTGCAGCACATCGTTCTCTTTCGCGTATTCGAGCAACCCATGCAACTTCTTCTCTAGCTCTTTCACACGTTCACGCAAAGTGATCAGCTGGCGTTCAGAAAGAGAAACGGTGCGACCGCCGTGCGGGTGGGGCAGGGTGATCTCGGAGAGGAGTTGAGCGTGTTCTTCGAAGAACTGCGGGTTCTCTTGCAGATATTTTGCGACGTCGTCTGACTTCATGTGTCCACTTCCTTTAGAGATTGATCTCGCCATCGAATACGCTGATGGCTGGGCCGGTCATCGATACGGGTGAGCCTTCACCCTGCCAAGTGATGCTGAGTGTACCGCCGCGTGTGGCGACATGGACGGTCGCATCCAATAGTCCGCGTTGGATGCCGGCGACCACGGCGGCGCAAGCGCCCGTGCCGCAGGATAAGGTCTCGCCTGCTCCGCGTTCGAACACGCGCAGCTTGATGTGGTCGCGATCCAGCACCTGCATGAAGCCCGCGTTCACGCGTTTCGGGAAACGTGGATGATGTTCGATGAGCGGGCCAAGGGCTGCCACGGGTGCAGTCTCCACATCTGCCACCACTTGTACGGCATGTGGATTGCCCATCGATACGGCCGTGATCTGGATAATGGAGTCGCCAATCTGCAAAGGCTGTGTCACATCACGGCTGTCGCTCACGAAAGGGATGCGCACGGGTTCGAAGATGGGTGCGCCCATGTTCACCGTCACGCGGCCATCATCTTCAAGGCGCGGCGAGATGAGGCCGCTCTTGGTCTCCACGATGATCTCGCGCTTGTGGGTCAGTTTATGATCGTGCACGAAGCGCACGAAACAACGCGCACCGTTGCCACACTGTTCCACCTCGCCGCCATCCGCATTGAAGATGCGATAACGAAAATCAGCGTCTTTATGCTGCGCCTTTTCGACCAACAACAACTGATCGCAGCCGATGCCGAAGTTGCGGTCGGCGATGAAACGGATGTTCTCCGGCGACAGGGCGACTTGTTGGCGCACGCCATCTATCACGACGAAATCGTTGCCGGCGCCGTGCATCTTGGTGAATTTAAGTGCCATGATTTTTGCTGTTCAGTTAATTGACGCGATTATACGTGCTAGGGGTAGGCCATATAAATGCAAATTCTAGCCACAGAGAACACAGAGGGCACAGAGAAATTCGTGAAGCCACATCCGATTGAGTACTTTATTTAGATAGCCAAGTCAGGCAAAGCGTACCCCATCTCTCTGTGTGCTCTGTGATCTCTGTGGCTAAGGTTCGTTTTAGTGAAGTTATGAATCGCAAAGATGTACGTGGTCGCGATACATGCACCTATCCATCACCACGGTGATGCCTGCTTGCTGCGCACGCAGTGCGGCTTCTTCATGTATCACGCCATCCTGTAGCCATAGGTTCTTGATGCCGAGCTTGATGCAGCTATCGACGATATCAGGCACATGTTCAGATGCGCGGAACACATCCACGATGTCCGGCACTTCGGGCAGGCTCTCCAGGTCAGGGTAGGCTTTTTCGCCCAGCACTTCGTCCACCATGGGGCGGACCGGGATGATGCGGTAGCCGAAACCTTGCAGCGCTTTGGCGACATTGAAGCTGGGCCGTGCAGGCTGGGGTGACAGGCCGACCACGGCTACGCTTCGCACTTGGCGCAATAGCGTACAGATCTGCTCGGGAGTAGGATTAGAGAATGGCATGTCAGTTTGCTGAAAGACGATGTGCCTATAATAAACCATGACAATCGATCATTTGGGGGTATCACCTTGAGCGCGATCCATCCTTCAGAACTTTCCTTCATCACCAAACACGCACCGTTCGACCGTATGGAGCTCAATCATGTGTTGTGGATGCTCGAACGCATGCATCTTGGGTATTACGCGAAGCGAGAGGTCATCGTTTCGCCAGATCAGGGGGTGGTCGATCGTTTGTTCGTCATCAAGCAAGGCGTGGTGCATGGCGAGCAGAACGTCGCCAAGGCATCTGATGCAGATACTTGGTTGGAATTGACGGAAGGAGAGTGTTTTCCGCTGGGGGCGTTGCTCGCCAATCGGTCGGTGGCCAGTACCTATCGCGCTGGCACAGACATTTTCTGTTATGAACTGCCAGCCGCAGCTTTCAGCGAATTGATCGGCATGAGCGCAGCCTTCCGCGATTTCTGTACGCGCCGTATCGCTAATCTTCTCGAACATTCCAAGCAGGTCATCCAAGCGCAATACAGTCAATCGAGCGTGGAGCAACAATCGCTGGCCAGTCCGTTGTCGGCGATCATTCGTCGCGCGCCGGTCACTTGTACCCCTGAGTCCACGGTCAGGCAGGTGCTGAACATCATGAAAGAGCAACGTATCGGCTCCATGGTCGCGGCAGATGGTGAAGGCAGGCCGCTAGGTATCGTTACCTTGCATGACGTATTGGACCGCATCGCCATTCCTCAGATCGACTTGGATCAGCCGGTCATCAACGTCATGAGTACGCAACTATCCAGCTTGCCGCCGCAAGCCTTGGCGCATGAAGCGGCCTTGTTGATGGCGAGGCA
>JBAYTV010000195.1:0-4153 GCA_041675405.1 Sideroxydans sp.
AGATCTTGAAGACACTGTGTGACCGTATCGAATCAGCGATGAAGAAGGTCAGATGATACGGCGCTAGTCCGTTTCATCGAACAGCATCTCTAGCCTCATCACCAAGGCAGGATTGGTGTGGAACTGCCTGTCGGCGGGGAAGTGCAGTTGCGGATCGAGTTCGAAGAACAGCCAGTCACGATGCAGGCGATAGCGGTACGACACCAACAACACATAATCGGTCACATGTGTCTGCGGCTTGCTGATACCGAAGACGCTGGCTTGGTAGAGCAGCGCGGTGCGTTCGTCCCATGAATGGAACAGCGAGAAGTCTTGGCGCAGATCGAAGTTCTGTTGATCATGTAGCCAAGTCGCGTTGCTGCTGATGCGGAACAACAAAGGCTCGCTGAGCAGTCTCTCCAGATCGAACCGTGTCGTTTCGCCCGCCCCGATGGTGTTGAACCAGAACACGGTCTCGCTCGCCTTGGTGTGCCACGAACCAAGAGTGCCCTTCACACTGCCACGCGCCCGCGTGAAAGGCGTCGTTGCGGTACCCTGGAACTGCAATCCCGTATCCGTGCTGAAATGCCAGCGCTCGTTGTACATCCGCTCAAAACGCAGTGCTGCCGCGATGCTTTGCACCGTACTGCGTTTGGTCGCGGCCTGTTGGGTGCGAGACTGGTCGGTGGATAGGTTTTGATCCGCATCACTTTCGATCGTCAGATGTAGCCGTTCTTCGGTATTGGGCAGATCGAGCTTGGCCCTACCCGAGAACACATACAAACCATCCCCGTTGTAGCCCGTCACCCGCGTGAGGTCGAGCTGCAGCACGCTCTCATTGCTTTCCTGAAAGTGGCGGTCATCACCAAAGAAACGGTCGACCCTGCCGATCAAACCCGTGAACTGTTCAGAAAGATAATCGCGTGGGGCGTCCATCACATCGAGTGATGGTTGAGGAATAAAAGAGATTGGAGGCTCTGTGGCCAAGCTTTCGGTCAGCGCTTCTTCGGCGCACGCCGGCATCGACGACAGCACGGCCAGCAACAACCACACTGCCTTCAGTTGGCGATAAGCGAGCAAAGCGTCGTCGTTACCGATCGCGGTTCTTGTCTTGCACCAATACATAGGGTCTTGCCACCACAGCCCACAACAGGGCATCTGCCTCGTACCAAGCCAAGGCCTGCTCATCGGTCACGCGAGCTATCTGCCCAGACACCAACCACTGCGCCACCTGTGCCTTGTTGTCCTTGGATATCTGGAACGCCACATCCACCAAGTCTAGGGTCTCATCTACAGCTACCGTCGCGCCACGCGCGAAATATGGCTGCAATTCACGCCAGCCGATCTGCGCGGTCTCCAAATTCACCTGAGCGCGGTCGATGTCTTCTAGTGTCGGTTGTTTCATGCCTTGTTTCCTACGGTTCTATACCTTCTGGGTTGCGTGATTCCAACTCATTCCACAGGGCTTGCGCGATGGCTGCCCACGCGGATTGGTTCGTGGTCACCTTGGCGAATTGGTTCATGTAACCCGAGCCGAAGGTCGCTGAATTGGTCTTGTGCATCAGCATCGCCAAGCCGTAAAGCTCCACCTTGATGCGAGCTTGCATATCACCCTCGTGCGCCGCCTTACGCAAGTTGTCAATGTTCTGCAACACGTCGCGTGCGAACATCCTGACTTGATAATCGTCATGGAAATCCAACCCCAGCGCGATGCATGTGCGCTCGATCTGCAACTCCAGATCATGCTCGCCATGCAGCATGAGATCACTACCAAACATCGTCATGCGGGTGAGCCTTTCAGATAATTGTCTTTGTTGCGAATGTAATGCTCAGCGGAGTAGCGCAGATACTTCATCTCTTCTTCGGTGAGCGCCCGTACCAACTTAGCCGGCCGCCCCATGTACAACATGCCACTCTCCAACGACTTGCCGGGCGAGATGAGACTGCCCGCACCCACCATCACTAGATCAGGGATCACCACATCGTCCATGATGATCGAACCCATACCGATGAGACAGTCGTTGCCGATACGACACCCGTGCAAGATCACCGAATGCCCCACCGTCACATAGTCGCCGATGATGAGCGGCGAACCATCAGGCTTGTCCGCCGTCTTGTGCGACACGTGGCACATCGTCAGGTCTTGTACGTTGCTGCCACGTCCGATCTCGATGCGATTCACATCACCGCGCAACACCGTGTTGCACCAGATGGAACTGTCATCACCCAACTTCACATCGCCGATGACTTGGCAGGAAGGGTGCAGATAGACGCGGTCGCCGAGGATGGGGGAGGTGGTGAGGTAGGAGGAGAGAGGCATATCAATCAAAGATTTTCTGGCCACATTCTGGCCGTATGGATCACAGACAAGATCTGTACTTCATCTGCATCCACACGATAAGCCAGCATGAACGGGAAACGACCAACGGTTAGTTCACGTGTTCCTGAAACTCTACCAGACCTGCCGACCAAAGGATTTTGCGGTAGCGCTTCTGCCGCTTTTCGAATGATCGAAATAACGCGTCTTGCTGCTTGGTGGTTTTCTTGCGCGATGTAATCGTGAATCTCCGCAAGGTCTAATCTGGCTCGCGGGGTATAGCGGAGCTTCATGCCTGCGGCTCGGTGTAGCGTGCGAAGAACGCCTCCATGTCTTCGTCAGTCACAAACTCACCACGTTGCGCTTGTGCCAGCCCTTCCTGAATCCGCGCGGTGATGCGACGTTGTTGGGCAAGATAAAGCGACAAGGCCTCGTTCGCCAAGTCACTTTCGCTGCGATGACTCTCTTCAGCCAGATGATCGAGCTGGATCTTCAATTCAGGACGAATCTCAAAGGTGGTTGCGCTCATGGTGTGACCTCAATGAATGATTGGGGAAATCTTACGACAAAATATCGTGGCCTGTCCCCAGTTGTTTCGATTGTTCACAAGCTGGGTGACTCAATAGTTGCGGCACCAAGGGTGCCATCCATTATTGACATTTTACGGTTCAGTTGATAACTTTCGCACCCCGTCCAATTATTCAGAGGTCATTAGAAATGGTTTCCACAATGCTCCCCATCGCAATCGTGCTTGGCGTGGTACTGGTCATCGTATTCTTCGTCAAGTAAGGTTGTGTTTCCGTCTGGCAGGACGGGATAAAAATGTATCCGGACGTGTCAGGCCTGCCGGGGAAGCATGTCACTCGATCTGTCGCAGTATTGCATCGCGAGTGGAATATCTCCCTTAAAGCCTGACACCCGCTTCCAGCCACCGTCCCGGCGGCTTCCGTCACCCAGCCAGTTTCCAGTCCATCATTTCACCCCCGCGTAGCGGAACCAGCCGTTGTTCGCCCAATTCCAGCGTTGAAGGCATCTGCCACGCTTGCTTGTACAACGTAATTGTTTCGGTATTGCGCGGCAAGCCGTAATAATCGGCTCCGTAGAAACTGGCGAAGGCTTCCAGTTTATCCAATGCACCCGCCACCTCGAACGCTTCGGCATACAGCTCGATTGCATTGTGTGCGGAGTAGCAACCGGCGCAGCCGCAGGCGTTCTCTTTTGTGTGTTGTGAGTGCGGGGCGCTGTCGGTACCGAGGAAGAATTTCTTGTTGCCGCTGGTGGCGACTTTTACCAAGGCTTCGCGGTGCGTCTCCCGTTTCAATATCGGCAGGCAGTAGAAGTGCGGGCGGATGCCGCCGACCAGCATGGCGTTGCGGTTGTACAGCAGGTGTTGCGGGGTGAGGGTGGCGGCGATGGTGTCGGGTGCGCTGGTCACGAATTGCGCGGCATCTTTCGTCGTGATGTGTTCGAACACCACGCGCAGGTTTGGCAGGTCTTTCAACAGCGGTTGCATCACGCGTTCGATGAACACGGCTTCACGGTCGAAGATATCGATGTCGGCATTCGTCACTTCGCCATGCACTAGGAACGGCATGCCGCAGCGTTGCATCTCTTCCAGTGCGGCGTAGGTCTTGCGCAGATCGGTGACGCCCGCGTCGGAGTTAGTGGTGGCACCCGCCGGGTACAGCTTCACCGCATGCACTACGCCACTCGCTCTAGCTTTTTTGATTTCATCCGCAGACGTGTTATCCGTCAGATACAAAGTCATCAGCGGTTCGAACTTCATGCCCTTGGGCAATGCTTTCAGGATGCGCTCGCGGTAAGCCACGGCCTGCGCGGTGGTGGTGACGGGCGGGC
>JBAYTV010000196.1:0-4147 GCA_041675405.1 Sideroxydans sp.
CAAAACTATTCATGACACATCCTCCTGTCGAAGATCGTATTAAAAGATTAAGGGCATAATATGAACACAGCAGGCGAATCATTCGGAGTCCCAAATAGTCCATCACCAGAAAATAATAAGGGTGGTATTCCTCCAGCAACTCTCGAGAGTATGAGAATTGCTATTTCTGTTTTGATTGAAAAAGAGAAGAAAGTCGCTGATCAAAAAGGACTAGAAAAAACTTCTCATTTTACCGAAAACGATTTTGAATTTGATTCATCGGTACTGACCGAAAGGGATGTGATGTTGTGGAGACTTACCCTGATCAAAGCAGAGGACTGGCAGAATAAGTATACTGCGATGTTTAAGTTGTATCGAGATGCCTTCATGGCAGATCTCGAAACAATGCCAGATGGCCCACAACGTCAAAGTCGGTATAGGTTTTTGGCATACGTTAATAACAAAATGAGCGCAATATCCGAGGCAAGCTTTGAGGAGTTTAAGGCTAAGAATCCGCCCCAATCATAGACTTTTGAACTTTTCTTGCTAGACTGTGTTTTGTTGTCGGTTTGTGATTGCTGAACAGTAAGGAGGATTCGCATAGTGGTCGTCCGCCCAAGGCGGACAAGAGTGCCCAAGCTTGCCCGCTTAAAGCATGGTCCGCCTCGGGCGGAGAAACGAAAGCATACTGTAGTTGTTTGGACAATATAATAAGGAGGATTCGCATAGTGGTCTAGTGCGCACGCTTGGAAAGCGTGTAAGGGTTACACCTTCGAGGGTTCGAATCCCTCATCCTCCGCAGCGAACGAAGTGAGCGAAGGAGGGTGAGAATGTGCCTAGTATGGCACATTCGTAGGGATTCGAATGGGTTCTCCAGCATTTTTGAGAATGTAATCATTCGAAAAAATCGGAAACCCGTACTGAAACTGTAAGTTTCGAATCCCTCATCCTCCGCCAAGAATAACTGTTATCGGAAGACCCTATAACATGGCATAAGAAAACGCTTCCAAATGAAGCGTTTTCTTATGCACCTATCATTAAATAGTAATGCTTACCCGGCATATTTTTCCGGATCCTGACCATATGTATGTTCTGTCTGAATGGAACCGTCACCCTTGTGAATAATAACCTGGCCAAGACCTGCAGATTTCGCTAGATCTTTTGCAAGTTGAATAGCGTCTGACTTATCTTCCAGGATTTTGACGGCACGTTCTGCTCCACGCTCTTTGACTTTCCAGTCGTCACCATTCGGTGTGACATGATATACACGTCTTTTCATAATGATGTTTAGGCTGTGATTTACGTTGATAATTCTAGTATCGACCATGTAGACAACTTATACACTTGACTTGTCACACATACATATAATATACTTCCCATTATGGTAGTCAATAAGAAGGTACTAAGAATCTATCGAAAACATGCAATTAATTGGAAAAGAAATTTTAAATACCTTCAAAAATGAGCATCCCGATGCCCGTTCACAAATCGACACATGGATAGCAGAAACGGAGAGTGCCACATGGAAGACACCTCAGGATGTCGGGAGGCGATTCAAGGCAGATTTTCCTGGTAAACAACAGATTATTTTCGATATCTGCTGGAATAAGTACAGACTATGGGTCAAGGTCGCATATAACACCAGTATCGTAATCGTGAAAGCAGCAGGAACCCACAAAGAGTACGGGAAATGGAAATTCAAATAACTCACATGGACAATATAAAAATAATTAAAACACAAGAAGACTATCACGACGCTCTCAAATTTATTGAGGAGCTTATTGAACTTGATCCAAAATCTGGAACCATAGATGCCGATCGCCTTGTCCTTCTCACTGCGCTTATCAAAGACTACGAATCTAAAACTTTCCCAGAACACCTACCGGATCCAATTGAAGCAATAAGATTTCGCATGGAGCAGCAAGATCTCAAACCTGCTGATCTCGTGCCGTACATTGGTAGTGCAGGGAGAGTGTCTGAAGTTCTTTCTGGAAAACGACAACTTTCCCTTGATATGGTGAGAGCTCTTTCTACAGGCCTCGGTATTCCAGCAAGGGTACTTATACAAAAACCATCACGAAATTTTGAATCACAAAATTGGGATACAACACTCGTAAAAACAATGGAACAACGAGGTTATTTTGGTAATAAAACTCTTAAGGAACATGCTAAGTCAGAATTAATAAGTGGTTTTTTTTCGGCATTCAGTCAACTTCAACCCGCAGCTCTATATAGAAAGACTAATTTTCGGTCAGCGCCTCGTACTGATAATAATGCTCTACTTGCATGGGGAGTTCGTGTACTTCAAAAGGCCACAAAAATAAAAGTTTCTACAAAGTATAAGAAGGAAACAGTTGATCTATCCTTTATGCGCGAAGTTATACAACTAAGCACAAAAGACAGAGGGCCTATTCTTGCGCGCGATTATCTTAAAAAACATGGCATTAAATTAGTTATAGAGCCACATCTTCCTAAAACTCACTTGGATGGCGCTGTACTTTTAACAAACAAAGATAATCCCGTCATTGGTCTTACAATTCGTCACGATCGTCCCGATAACTTTTGGTTTACACTAATGCATGAACTTGCACATATTGCACTTCACTATGATAAGGATGTGGAGTCATTTTACGATGAAGGATTACAGGATAAGGATGGGATAGAGGTCGACTCAAAAGAAAAAGAAGCTGACATGCTTGCCAAAGAATCTATTCTTCCAAAGAGCAAATGGGAAACAAGCGCTGCAAGAACAACGCCAAATCAATTCTCTACTGAAGATCTTGCAAATGAATTGGGCATACAAACTGCGGTTGTAGCGGGAATGATTCGATTTAAACACCAGAATTTCTACTATCTAAACAAAATAGTGAATGATAAGAACTTAAGTATTAAAAAGTATTTTGTTGAGGAATTTATAAAAGAATAAATATGACTAACATTATACAACCCTACATTCCTATATTACGTTGGAGGCCTGCTGAAATGGCTGCTCTAGAGAGGCTTTTCCCAAATGATCGATCAAAGGTGACGCCATTGATTGAATTCATAATGCCCGCTCCTTCAATTGACAAGAAGAATCGTAAAGTTATAAAGACACCTAAAGAAAAGTTTCTAGAAACATTACCCGATGTGGCAAAAGGTTTACTAAAATCTTGCGGACAAAGTCCGACATTTATTGATGTTCACTTGCTTGATGCTGATATACGAGCTTCCTCATTTAATCAAATTCTTTCATCGTCTAGTGAATTAGACTTATTCTCTATTCCCGTCACTTATGTTATTCCAGTAACCAGCACGACCGCCGATACAGAGACACGTTTGATTGCGATAGATTACGCAAAATCAAGCAAACATGGACTTTGTATACGTATCGACAAATCCCATCTTTTGGAAGAAAATTTGTCACTACATATTACTAATTTCGTTGAGACCAATAAACTCAACATTGAAGATACTGATTTACTCGTCGATTTACGTGTCATTGATCAAAATACAAATGTTCAGGAAATATTAAAGAAACTTGAACATCTTCCCGATTTACGAAAGTGGCGTTCCTTTACCATATCTGGCGGAATCTTTCCCAAGGATTTGACGAATTTCGCTGCTGGTGAGGTTCATCCACTTGATCGACTAGATTGGAAACTTTGGAATGCGATTCGAGAAACCAAATTCGCTCGCATACCATTTTTTTCTGATTACACAATCCAACATCCTTTCTACGAATATGTTGCTGCAATAGGCAGTGCAAGTATACGATATACAGCCGATGATAAATGCTGGATTTTTAGAGGAAAAATTCCAGGCCTCATTAACCGCAAAACAAAAGAGAAAGGTCCCGGACGAGAGCAGTATATTGGACACGCGCAGACACTTATTAAACGAGATTTTTATAAGAATAAAGACTACAGCTTTGGTGATGCAGAGATTACTCGGATTGCTGACCCGATTAATATTAAGCCCGGTAGTCCAACGACATGGCTTACGATTGGCATTAACCACCACATCACACTAGCTGCACGCCAGACCTCCAGCCTTCACGAGAACTCCGAAGCACATCCCTAACATGTTGTTTTAATAATTCAAGTTCAACAGACTCTGCGACTCTCTCATAGATAACTTCACGGGATTTAGAACGAACACCGTCTGCTTTACCCTTACTTTCAAGTAA